>NZ_NEVB01000111.1:6146-133441 GCF_002259925.1 Aeromonas sp. A35_P
TGTTGTTTCCGGCTACCGGTGAAAACCGCATGTATGCCAAAGAAGAGGCGCCGGTGACCCGGGTCAGCTTCAATGTGGGCGATCAGATAGCCAGTCACGAAGACTGGACCATGATGGTCGATGAAGTGCAGGAGAAAGATGGCCTGCTTATATATGTAGGTGTTCGCACCGACAATGATGAGCCGGTTGCCCTCAAGGAAGTGTTTCTCAACAACTTCATCAAGTTCAACAAGCCGCAGGATCGCCTGTTCGCCGGCCAGATCGATCGGATGTCCCGCTTTACCCTGCGCTATGAAGCGCTGGTCAACCAACACAAGCGCCGCCGCAATCCGACCCGCGGTCTGGCCGGTGGCAGAGTCAGCCTGATCCCGCACCAGCTTTATATTGCCCATGAAGTGGGTCATCGCTACGCCCCGCGCGTACTGCTGGCCGACGAAGTGGGCCTCGGCAAGACCATTGAAGCGGGCATGATCATTCATCAGCAGTTGCTCTCAGGCCGCGCCCATCGCGTGCTCATCCTGCTGCCCGAAACGCTCCAGCACCAGTGGTTGGTCGAAATGCTGCGCCGTTTCAACCTGCACTTCTCCCTGTTTGACGAGGAGCGCTGCATCGAGGCCTTTGCCGATGCGGAAAACCCCTTCGAAACCGAACAGCTGGTAATTTGCAGCCTCGATTTCCTGCGCAAGAAGCGCCGCCGCTTCGAGCAGTTGCTGGAAGCCGAGTGGGATCTGCTGGTCGTCGATGAGGCACACCACCTGGAGTGGAGCGAGGAGGCGCCGAGCCGTGCCTATGAAATGGTGGAAGCGCTGGCCGAACAGGTGCCAGGCGTCCTGTTGCTGACCGCGACCCCGGACCAGCTGGGCCACCAAAGCCACTTTGCCCGTCTGCGCCTGCTCGACCCCGAGCGCTTCTACGACTACAAAGCCTTCCTCGCCGAGGAGCAAGCCTATGGCCAAGTCGCCAGTGCCGCCCAGGAGTTACTGGATGGCGAGGCCCTGAGCGAAGCCGCCAAACAGACCCTGGCAGGCCAGCTGGATGGGCTGGATCTCACTGATGCGGCCGCCCGTCAGCAGGCAGTTGCCAAGCTGCTGGATCAGCACGGCACCGGCCGCGTGCTGTTTCGCAACAGTCGCGCCAACATTCAGGGCTTCCCCGAGCGTCATCTCAACGTCTACCCCATGCCGTTGCCGGAGCAGTACAAGACCGCCATCAAGGTGATGGGCATGATGGGTGGCAACGGCGGCGATCTGCAGACCCGCGCCCTGCGCTACCTCTACCCCGAGAAGATCTTCCAGCAGTTTGAAGGCGACAGCGCCAGCTGGACCCAGTTTGACCCGCGCGTCGACTGGCTGCTGGAGCTGCTGATCTCTGCCCGTCAGCAGAAGATACTGGTGATCTGCTCCGAAGCGGCCACCGCCATCGCGCTGGAAGAGGCCGTGCGTACCCGCGAGGGGATCCGCGCCGCCGTCTTCCACGAGGGGATGTCCATCCTGGAGCGTGACAAGGCCTCCGCCTATTTCGCTCAAGCTGAGGGTGGCGCCCAGGTGCTGCTCTGCTCCGAGATAGGCTCCGAGGGTCGCAACTTCCAGTTTGCCAGCCACCTGGTACTGTTTGATCTGCCCCTCAACCCGGATCTGCTGGAACAACGCATCGGCCGTCTCGACCGCATCGGTCAGCAGAACACCGTCGAGATCCATGTTCCCTATCTGGAGGGTACCTCCCAGCGTGCCCTCCAGCTCTGGTATCACGACGGCCTGGATGCGTTCGAGCAGACCTGCCCGACCGCCCGCCCGGTGTTCGAGGCGGTGCGTGACGAACTGTTCGAGCTGCTGGCCGCCAACACCGGTGAGCAGGCGACTCTCGAAGCACTGCTGACTCGTACCCGCGAGCTGCACGAACCGCTCAAAGCCAAGCTGGAACAGGGCCGTGATCGTCTGCTGGAGATCCACTCCAGCGGTGGCGAAGCCGCCAAGCAACTGGTCGAGAAGCTAGCCACCGAAGATGACGACACCGGCATGATCTCCTTCGCCCTCAAGATGTTCGACGAGATCGGCGTCAATCAGGACGATCGTGGCGAGAACGCGCTGGTGCTGATGCCGGGCGATCACATGCTGGTACCGAGCTTCCCGGGGCTGCCGCAAGACGGCATGACCATCACCTTCGATCGCACCACCGCCCTGTCGCGGGACGACATGTCGTTCCTCTCCTGGGATCACCCCATGATGCGCGGCGGTATCGACCTGATCCTCGGCTCCGAGATCGGTGCCACCTCGGTGGCTCTGCTCAAGAACAAGGCGCTGCCGGTCGGCTCCATCCTGTTGGAGCTGATCTTCGTTGCCGAGTCTGCGGCCCATCCCCAGCTCTACCGTTTCATGCCGCCGACCCCGATCCGCCTGCTGATGGACAAGAACGGCAACAATCTCGGGGAGAAGGTGGCGTTCGATGCGTTCAACCGCCAGCTGACGCCGGTCAACCGCCACCTTGGCAGCAAGCTGGTGACTGCGTCCCAGCCAGTGATCCACGGTCTGATTGGCCAGGGTCAGGCGATTGCCGAAGAGCTGAAGGCCGGGATTGTCGACAAGGCCCGCGCCCAGATGGCGCAGACCCTGCAGCAGGATCTCGATCGTCTGGAGGCGCTCAAGGCGGTCAACCCGAACGTGCGCGACAGCGAGCTGGAATATCTGCGCAATCTGCAGGCAGAATTGCACCACCTGATCGACCAGACCCAACTCAAGCTGGATGCCATCCGCTTTATCGTGGTTACCCATAACTGATAAAACTGTGAAGACATCGTCTGGTTGATAACGACCAGACCCAACGCGAGTTGGATGCCATGCACTTTTTATCGTGGTTACCCATAACTGATAAAACGGTGAAGGCATCGTCTGGTTGATAACGACCAGACCCAACGCAAGTTGGATGCCATGCACTTTTTATCGTGGTAACCCATAACTGACAGGGGGCTTGCCCCCGCTTTGACCAAAGATGCGAGACGCTATGTTTGTATACTCACCGCCCCTGGAACCCTGGCTCGATATCCTGTTCAAGGACAAGGACATCATGGTGGTCAACAAGCCCACTGGCCTGCTGAGCGTCCCCGGGCGCGGCCCCGAGAATGAAGACAGCGTGCTCCATCGGGTCAAGCAACAGCACCCCAAGGCGGCGGCAGCCCATCGTCTCGACATGGCGACGACCGGCGTGCTGGTGATCCCCCTCAATCCCAACTCCCATCGGGAGCTGAGCCGGCAATTCCGCGAGCGGGAAACCGAGAAGCACTACCTCGCCTGGGTGTGGGGCGAGCCTAAGCTGGATGCGGGTGAAGTGGACCTGCCGCTCTGTGTCGACTGGCCAAACCGACCGAAACAGAAGGTGGACTTTGAGGAGGGACGCCACGCACTGACCCTGTGGCAGAAGTTGAAGGTGGAAAACGGCAACAGCCTGATCAAGCTGACCCCGATTACCGGTCGCTCGCACCAGCTGCGGGTTCACATGCTGGAACTGGGTCACCCCATCCTCGGCGACAACCTCTACGCCAATCCGGAGGCACTGGCGGCTGCCCCCCATCTTTACCTGCATGCGGCCAGCCTGACCATCAGCCACCCCCGCAGCGGCGAACGGATGACCTTCGAGGCACCAGCCCCCTTCCCGGTCTGAGCCAAGAGAGACATCGCGATATCACAGACATAAAAAAGCCCCCATCAACGAGATGGGGGCTTTTTCGTTAGGGTCAGACGCGAATATCGATTTTACTTCCCAGAGAAGCGTTGGCCGATGTCGGTGCAACCGGTGCTGATTGAGCCGCTGTCTGCAGCAGCTTCAATGCAGATTCACCTTCTTGGGTCTGCTGTTTCTTGGCCAGGCTGGCCGTCATCAATGCAGAACCAAATGACGCAGATGCAGAACTAGATATATCCATGGTGTACCTCCTGCCCTAAGACTATCGGCTATCTTAGGCCAGACATGAGCACTTTGGCTAAATTAAATACGTCTTGTCAGGCGGACGCCGCTTCAGCCACTCCTCTTCCATCTCCAGCAGGGTCTGATAGACCTTTTCCGCCTGCTCGGGACGGCTAAACAGATAGCCCTGGCCATAGAGATGAATGTCGGTCAAAGTGCGCAGCACGTCGAGCTGGGCCTGGCTTTCAATCCCTTCGCACACCAGACTCTTGCCCAGCATGGAGCCCATCCGGCAGATGTTGGCGACCAGCTCGGACGCTTCGATGGAGGTATCGATCCCCTGAATGAAGGAGCGATCGATCTTCACCTTGCTGACCGGCAGCTTCTGCAGATAACTGAGGGACGAGTAGCCCGTCCCGAAGTCATCCAGCGCCAGCTGTACCCCTTGCTGGTTGAGGTCCTGCATCAGCTGCAGGGAGTTTTTCACCTCGCGCATGGTGGTGTCTTCCGTCACTTCCAGCACCAGGCTGGCAGCCGGGATATGGTGGTCCATCAGCGCCTTGGCCACCAGCTTCAGCAGATTTCGCTGATACATGCCGGGAGATATGTTCACGCACATCTGCAGATCCACCAGGCCCAGCTGCTGCCATTGATAGAGCTGCTCACAGGCGGTGTTCAGCACCCAGCTGCCCAGCTTCTCGGCCAGCTGGAACTCTTCGGCGACCTGGATCACCTCGTTGGGCGGGATAAAACCAAGCTCAGGGTGACGCCAGCGCAACAGGGCCTCGACCGCCTCACAGCGGCCGCTTTCCAGGTTGACGATGGGCTGATAGTAGAGTTCGAGCGCATTGTGCTCCAGCGCCATGATCATGTCGCTGGCCAGATGCTTGCGGCGCGCCGTCTCATTGAGCAGAGAGTTGTCATAGATAACGTATGGCACATGAGTCTTGCGACTGTGGAACAGTGCCTGCTCGGCCCGGCTGAGCAGTTCCTGGGCCTGTTTGCTGTCCATCGGGAAGAAAGCGATGCCGATGCCCACCTCCAGCCGGAACGGATAGTTGTCGATGATGATGTCCTGCTTGAGTGCGTGCAGCAGACGAGCAACCAGTTCTCTCACCTGGCGCAGATCACTGCTCTCGCGCTGGATCATCGCAAACTGGTCCCCACCCAGCCTGGCCACCCACTCACCGTTTTCACACAGGCCGCGCATCCGCTTCGCCAGCTCCTGCAACAGAAAGTCGCCAGTGTTGTAACCGAACTTGCTGTTGATATCGCGAAAGTCATTGATGTCCACCAGTACCAGACCAAACGGCGTCTCCTTGCTGGCGTAGGTTCCCATCTTCTCGAGCAGCGCCAGGCGATTGGAGAGGCCGGTCAGGGGATCTATCCGCGCCACTCTGAAATGACGGCGCGCCTCGCGGATCAGCAGACCGCTCAGCAGCATCACAGACAATACCAGCCCGGACACCATGAACAGCAGGGCATTGCGCAACTGGCCGAAGCGCTTGTCATTGCCCGAATAGACATTGATGTTCTTCTGCATCACGGAGGCGAGGGAATAGGAGAGCGGCTCCTGCAGAGGCGACAACCGCATCATGATCTGCTGATAATCCGGCGTCCCCGACTTCAGGTTGGTGATATTGGGTTCCATCTCGCGGATATTGCTTTCGATCAACTGAACAAGCCGCAAGGTCTTCTGCTTGTCCTTCATGCTCTGGCGCAGCTGGCCACTGAGCAGGATGGGTGTGCGACTCCAGAGGATGTCGTAACGCAGCATCAGGGTATCGTGATCGATGCCGCCATAATGGTAGATCTCGACGGAGTTGAGGAAGCGCCCCAACTCCAGTTGCAACTGCATCAGGGCCCAGGAGACGTCATAGGTATACTTCTCCATCACCCGGGTCGCATTCTGTATTTGTGCAAGGCAATACAGAGTGCTCCCGGTGAACAGCAGGATGGATAGATAAAGAACGATGAGTAAAGGCCACGCCTTGGTCTTTGCTTTCACTCGTGCTCCCAGAAGTAACTACATCAATGCTGAATATCAATGGCATTCAATTGCCAAATCATCATGTCGGTAAACTCCGAGCGTTTCAGCTCGGGATATTGATCCAGCGGTAGGATAAACCAAAGCGGTCCCTTATTCCGTACCCGCATGGTGACCCCATCATCTTGCCACGCCAGAATAGGGTCGTATTGCCTGACCTTATCCCAGTTGATCCTGATCTGAAAACTGTTCAATGCCGTCAAGGTGATCGCCTTGCCATCCGCGCCGACAGCGGCCAGCACATCGGCCAGCTTGGGGCCCACATATTTGTGCGGTTTGTCGACCCAGGGGTTGGCGGTCACTATCTCGTGCTGCGGCAATGCCTTGAGCATCGCCAGATCGAAGGAGACCACCCCTTCAGTCGCTTCCGCCGGTTGTACATTGCCGGTCACCTTCAGGATGACGGGACCTTGCGGCGTTTCCAGCGCCATTACCGGCATGGCAAGAGAAAACAGTAATGAAATCAAACCCAGTACACGCATGTTCACCTCGGATAAAGTCACTGACAATAGACTCAGTCTAGTCGCCACAAAAAAAAACGGCCCGCAAAAGCGAGCCGTTTGGTAACACTGGCCGAATTACATCATGCCCATGCCACCCATGTCAGGCATGGCAGGGGTATCTTTCTTCGGCAGCTCGGAGACCATGCACTCGGTGGTGATCATCAGACCGGCAACGGAAGAGGCAAACTGCAGGGCAGAACGAGTCACCTTGGTCGGATCCAGGATGCCCATGGCCAGCATGTCGCCGTACTGTTCGGTGTAGGCGTTGTAGCCATAGTTACCTTCGCCGTTCTTCACCGCGTTGGCGATGACGGAGGCCTCTTCACCGGCGTTGATGACGATTTGACGCAGCGGAGCTTCCATGGCGCGCAGGGCAACCTTGATACCCACGTTCTGGTCTTCGTTGTCGCCACGCAGGCCGGTCAGTTTGGCAGCAACACGCACCAGCGCCACACCACCACCGGCAACCACGCCTTCTTCCACTGCAGCGCGAGTCGCGTGCAGGGCATCGTCGACGCGTGCTTTCTTCTCTTTCATCTCGACTTCAGTGGCAGCACCCACCTTGATCACCGCAACGCCACCAGCCAGTTTGGCTACGCGCTCTTGCAGCTTCTCACGGTCGTAGTCGGAAGAGGTCTCTTCGATCTGCTGACGGATCTGGGCTACACGGCTCTCGATCAGGCCTGCATCACCCACGCCATCGATGATGGTGGTGTTCTCTTTGGTGATGACGATGCGCTTGGCACGGCCCAGGTCTTCCAGGGTCGCTTTTTCCAGCTCCATGCCCACTTCTTCGGAGATCACGGTACCGCCAGTCAGGATGGCGATATCCTGCAGCATGGCCTTGCGACGGTCACCGAAGCCCGGCGCCTTGACGGCAGCCACTTTCACGATGCCACGCATGGTGTTGACCACCAGAGTCGCCAGCGCTTCACCTTCAACGTCTTCGGCAACGATGATCAGCGGCTTGCCAGCCTTGGCCACGCCTTCCAGCACCGGCAGCATTTCGCGGATGTTGGAGATTTTCTTGTCGACCAGCAGGATGAAGGGGTCGTCCAGCTCGACGGCACCGGTTTCCGGCTTGTTGACGAAGTACGGAGAGAGGTAGCCACGGTCGAACTGCATACCTTCAACCACTGCCAGCTCGTCTTCCAGACCCTGACCGTCTTCTACAGTGATGACGCCGTCACGGCCCACTTTGTCCATGGCTTCGGCAATCAGCTTGCCGACTTTCTCGTCGGAGTTGGCAGAGATGGTGCCAACCTGAGCGATGGCATTGTTGTCTGCACAGGGCTGGGACAGCGCTTGCAGTTCGGCAACGGCGGCCACCACGGCCTTGTCGATACCGCGCTTCAGATCCATCGGGTTCATGCCGGCGGCAACGGCCTTCAGGCCTTCGTTGACGATGGCCTGGGCCAGTACGGTCGCGGTGGTGGTACCATCACCGGCGGCGTCGTTGGCCTTGGAAGCGACTTCCTTGACCATCTGGGCGCCCATGTTCTGGAACTTGTCTTCCAGTTCGATTTCGCGAGCGACGGAGACGCCATCCTTAGTGATGGTCGGAGCGCCGAAAGATTTGTCCAGCACCACGTTACGGCCTTTCGGGCCCAGGGTCACCTTGACGGCATCGGCCAGGATGTTGACGCCTTCCAGCATCTTGATGCGGGCTTCGTTGCCAAACTTGACTTCTTTAGCTGCCATTTTGTTCAGTCCTTCAATCAATTCTTGGGGGAAAGGGGTGGATTACTCTTCGACAATCGCCAGGATGTCGGTTTCAGACAGGATCAGCACGTCCTGACCATCCAGTTTCTCGGTCTTCACACCGTAGCCTTCGTTGAAGATCACCTTGTCACCAACCTTGACGGCGAGGGCTTTGACGTCGCCATTATCCAGAATTCGGCCAGTCCCCACGGCAAGAACTTCACCACGGGTGGACTTCTGGGCCGCCGTACCAGTCAAGACAATGCCGCCAGCGGATTTGGCTTCAGCTTCGATGCGCTTGATGATGACGCGGTCGTGCAGTGGACGAATTTTCATCGATAACTCTCCCAAAATGAGTCTCTGTGTTGCTTTGAGGAATGGCCATTCCTGGCCAAATTAGATATGTCTCCGATGTGGGGTACGTTTGTTAACCCTTCAAGGGCAAATACAAAAAAAATATTTTCACGTACTATGAAGGTCTTCGATGGATCGCCCGAGTCCCGGTCAGGAAACCGGTTTGTGCTGCCAGCAACCAGAACTCCGCCAGATGTACAGAGACCAGCCCGTGACCCGACCCAATCCCCTGCTGACAGCCCCCATGACGTCCGTACTGCTGCGCATGACGGGCCCCATGATCCTCGGCATCGTCGCCATCCTCGCCTTCAACCTGGTCGATACCTTCTTCATCGGCATGCTGGGCACCCAGGCGCTGGCAGCCATCAGCTTCACCTTTCCGGTCACCTTCGTGGTCACCTCGCTGGCCATGGGGCTGGGGGCCGGCCTCTCCGCCGTAATGGGTCACGCCCTCGGCCAGGGCAAGCATGAAGAGGCCGCCCGCATCACCACCGACAACCTGTTTCTGGCTGTGCTGCTGGTCACCCTTATAGCCGTGGCGGGGGCGCTCACCATACACCCGCTGTTCCGGCTGCTCGGCGCCAGCGATGCGCTGATCGCCCTCATCTACGACTACATGCTGATCTGGTATCTGACCGTCCCCATGCTGGTGCTGCCCATGGTGGGCAATGCCGCCATCCGGGCCACCGGCGATACCAAGACCCCGAGCCTGGTGATGACGGTGGCCGGACTGGTCAACGGCGTGCTGGATCCCCTGCTCATCTTCGGCATAGGCCCCTTTCCCGAGTGGGGGATCCGCGGCGCCGCCATCGCCACCTCCCTCTCCTGGCTGATGGCCATGCTGGTCAGCCTCTATATACTGCGCCACCGCGAAGGCCTGCTACGCTGGCGCCTCTCCCCGCGCCCGCAGTTGCTTGCCCACTGGCGCGCCCTGCTGCACGTGGCCGTGCCCGCCTCCTTTACCAACATGCTCAACCCGCTGGCCAATGCGGTGCTGATGACCATCTTCGCCGGACTGGGCACCGAAGTGGTGGCCGCCTACGGCGCCGCCTCGAGAGTCGAGGCCCTGCTGCTCATCGTGATGATGGCGCTCTCCTCGGTACTGGCTCCCTTCATCTCGCAAAACTGTGGCGCCGGCAACCCGGCCCGCGCCAAGGCGGCGCTGCAGCTCTGCATGCGCTTCGCCCTGCTGTTCCAGCTGTCGGTATATGCGCTGACCTGGCTGCTGGCCCCCTTCATCG
This sequence comes from Aeromonas sp. A35_P, assembly GCF_002259925.1. Taxonomy (NCBI): domain Bacteria; kingdom Pseudomonadati; phylum Pseudomonadota; class Gammaproteobacteria; order Aeromonadales; family Aeromonadaceae; genus Aeromonas; species Aeromonas sp. A35_P. Next base: position 15,890 of record NZ_NEVB01000111.1, read on the forward strand.
CCGATCTGTTCAGCGATCACCCGCAGGTGGTGCGCCTCATCGTGCTTTATCTGCACCTGGTGCCCATCGGTTACGGCTTTCAGGGCATGGTGATGCTGCTTGCATCCGCCTTGAATGGCGTGAGGGCATCCAGCATCTCTTTTCTGTTCAATGGCTTGCGACTGTTTGTCTTCTTGCTGCCAGGAGCCTGGCTGGGGGCAAAACTGGGGGGAGAACAGGGGATCTATCTGGGGATCCTGCTGGCGAACCTGGCGGCGGGCACCTTGGCCTGGTGGTATGCCCGCCACCGCTTCGAGCAGTTGTGCCATCAGGGCAAGGCCTGATGGCACGGGATTGAGCGCAGCACTTACTCCTTGCGCTCGAACTCCCCTTCGATGGTGGTACCGGCGCGCGGGGATTGACCCGGCTGGTCACTGCCAGGCACCTCGTCGAACGGCTGCTGACGGCGCTGAAAACCGCCCATCTGCATTCTGAACTGGTTGCTGCCGATGAGCTTTTCGGCCAGCTTGTTGCGCAGCCAGGGTTGCAGCAGCAGGATGCCGAAGAAGTCGGTCACGAAGCCCGGGATGATCAGTAGCAGACCGGCCAGCGCCAGCATCATGCCCCCCATCACCTCACGTCCCGGCATCTCCCCCTGCTGCATCTTCTGCTGCGCGTTGAACAGGGTCTTGATCCCTTCGCTGCGCACCAGAGAGGAGCCCAGCACCGCCGTCAGAATGAGCAGGCCGACGGTCGGCAAGGCGCCGATCACGGAGCCCACCTCGATCATCACGGTGAGCTCGAGCACCACCAGACCGACCAACAATAGAAACAACTTGCCCATAACAACCTCAGTGCGGGTGAATGTGAATGAACCGCTGGCAAGACCAGACAGCCGTCGATGCCGCTGTCAACCCGCCATGATATCGGTTCCTGCTGGTTAAAATGGGGGTCAGTATGCACTTTTCAAGTGCGGAGAGTGACGCAGCGCCGGATCCGCAGAAAAACCGGCTTGCCGGACTGTGATTGAAGTGATTGTTCTGTCAAAGTTAATCGGTCGATTGCAATATCTGTTTAATGACCACAAGTTATTTGAGGTTGTCTCAAATTTAGTGATCCAGGTCTAATATCAGATACCTCAATTGGGGTAATATCGACGTCAGTAATGAAGGAGGCAAAAAAGGCCTCCAACCGCCCCACTCGATGTGTGGTGCTTCAGGATGAACCGTGCGTAAGGAACTCGCGACCACTCGGTGAGGATCGTTTCCATTTATCTGATTTCTGAGGCATTACAATGAGCGACATCAAGAACGTCCGCATTGAAGAAGACCTGCTGGGCACCAAAGAAGTTTCCAACGACATGTACTACGGCGTACACACCCTGCGCGCCGTCGAGAACTTCAAGATCAGCTCTCAGAAGATTTCTGACGTTCCGGAATTCGTCCGCGGCATGGTGCTGACCAAAAAGGCCGCCGCGCTGGCAAACGGCGAGCTGGGCACCATCCGTCCTGAAATTGCAGACAAGATCGTGGAAGCCTGCGACCTGATGCTGAACACCGGCAAATGCTTCGACCAGTTCCCGGTCGACGTTTACCAGGGCGGTGCCGGCACCTCCGTCAACATGAACACCAACGAAGTACTGGCCAACATCGCCCTCGAGCTGATGGGTCTGGAAAAAGGCCGCTACGACGTCATCAACCCCAATGACCACGTCAACAAGTGCCAGTCCACCAACGACGCCTACCCCACCGGTTTCCGCGTCGCCGTGGTGAACAGCACCGACACCACCCTGTTTGCCCTGGAAGCGCTGATCGCCGCCTTCGATGCCAAGGCTGCCGAGTTCAAGAACATCCTGAAGATGGGCCGTACCCAGCTGCAGGACGCCGTGCCCATGACCCTGGGTCAGGAGTTCCATGCCTTCGCCGTCACCCTGCGCGAAGAGATCAAGTCCATCAAGCGTTGCCAGGAGCTGCTGCTGGAAGTGAACCTGGGCGCCACCGCCATCGGTACCGGCCTCAACACCCCGCCCGAGTACTCCGCCCTGGCCATCAAGCGCCTGGCCGAGATCACCGGTCGCGCCTATGTACCGGCTGAAGATCTGATCGAAGCGACCTCCGACTGCGGCGCCTACGTGATGCTGCACGGCGCCATCAAGCGCATGGCGATGAAGCTCTCCAAGATCTGTAACGACCTGCGTCTGCTCTCCTCCGGCCCGCGCACTGCACTCAAAGAGATCAACCTGCCGGAAATGCAGGCTGGCTCCTCCATCATGCCGGCCAAGGTCAACCCGGTCATTCCGGAAGTGGTCAACCAGTCCTGCTTCAAGGTATTTGGCAACGACGTCACCATCACCTTCGCCGCCGAAGCCGGTCAGCTGCAGCTGAACGTCATGGAGCCGGTGATTGGTCAGGCGATGTTCGAATCCCTGAGCCTGATGGAAAAAGCCTGTATCTCCCTGCGCGAGAAGTGCGTGGAAGGCATCACCGCCAACCCGGAAATCTGCATGAACCACGTGCTGAACTCCATCGGCATCGTGACCTACCTGAACCCCTTCATCGGCCACCACGAGGGCGACATCGTCGGCAAGATCTGTGCACAGACCGGCAAGAACGTCCGTGAAGTCGTGCTGGAACGCGGCCTGCTGACCGCCGAACAGCTGGACGAAATCCTCTCCATCGAGAACCTGATGAACCCGCAATACAAAGCCAAGCGTTACACCCGCGAAGCTACCGTATAAGCGAGCAAATGGGCCGGGATCATCCCGGCCCATAGAGTCAGTTCCCGATAGGTCTTGCCCAGCCCCATCGGGAATTGGCTTTTCTGCCAAATAAAACCTAAAAAAACTGGAAAATGGAGTGTTCACTATGATTGGAATCGAGTTGCTCGTCGTGCTCGCCGCTATCTATCTGGGGGCCCGGATAGGCAGCATCGGCATCGGCTTTGCCGGTGGTTTGGGGGTACTGGTGCTGACCTGGGGCCTCGGGGTGCAGATCCCGAGCGATCAGCTGGTCACCTACATCCCCTGGGACGTGATCATGATCATCGCGTCCGTCATCTGCGCCATCGCCTGCATGCAGCTGGCCGGCGGGATGGACTACCTGGTGCACCTGGCCGAAAAAGCCCTGCGCAAGAACCCCAAATACATCACCTTCGCCGCCCCGGTCGTCACCTACCTGATGACCATGCTGGCCGGTACCGGTCACACCGCCTTCTCCACCCTGCCGGTGATCGCCGAAGTGGCCAAGGAGCAGGGCATCCGCCCATCCCGTCCGCTCTCCATCGCGGTCGTCGCCTCCCAGATCGCCATCACTGCCTCGCCCATCTCCGCAGCCGTGGTCGCCTTCTCCGGCATGCTGGAGCCGTTCGGTGTTGACTACCTGACCCTGCTGGCCATCTGCATCCCGTCCACCTTCATCGCCTGCATCCTCGGCGCCTTCGTCGCCAACATGCTGGGCAAGCCGCTGGAGCAGGACGAAGTCTATCTGGAGCGCAAAGCCAAGGGCCTGATCAAGCTGCGTGGTACCACCCAGCTCGAAATCAAACCCTATGCCAAGCTGTCGGTCTGGATCTTCATCGCCGCCATCGTGGCCGTGATGGCCTATGCCACCGCCATCTCCGGTAAAGTGGGCCTGATCACCAACCCGCCGATCCCCCGTGACGGCGCCATCATGGGCATCATGCTGGCCGCTGCCACCATCATGACCCTGCTGTGCAAGCTGGACGTGACCCAGGTCACCAACATGCCGACCTTCAAGTCCGGTATGTCCGCCTGTATCTGCGTACTGGGTGTGGCCTGGCTCGGCAACGTCTTCGTGAAGGGCAACATGGATACCATCCAGCTCATCGCCGGCGACCTGCTGAACCAGTACTCCTGGCTGCTGGCCGTGGTGCTGTTCTTCGCCGCCATGCTGCTCTACTCACAAGGCGCCACCACCAAGGCCCTGATGCCGGCCGCCCTGGCACTGGGTGTCAGCCCGCTGACCGCCATCGCCTCCTTCGCCGCCGTGAGCGCCCTGTTCGTGCTGCCCACCTACCCGACCCTGCTGGCCGCGGTCGAGATGGACGACACCGGCTCCACCCGCATCGGCAAGGCGGTGTTCAACCACCCCTTCTTCGTACCGGGTGTGGCCACCATCGCCATCGCCGTGGCGCTCGGCTTCTTCTTCGGTGGCATGATGCTCTAAACAGCATTTAATTCCACAAATGTTCAAACGGCCCTCTCTGGGCCGTTTTTTATGCCTGCCTTTCTGGTCAAACCATTAATTAATCCTTGTCCGCTTCAGTTTCTATCAAGGTTCGCAGGGCTACTCTGGGCTATCGGAACAGATAACCGATCAACAGGGCCGAGCACAGGTCCGACAGTGTTTACACCAGAGGAACGAACAATGAAAAAAACAGCATTGACCATGGCCATCTCCAGCCTGCTGCTGGCCGGTGGTGCGCAAGCCGCGACCGTTTACAACCAGAACGACACCAAGCTCGACATCGGTGGTCGCGCCCAGGGCATGTACTACGGCACTGATGACAACGGTTCTGAAGGCGACGCCAGCTACCTGCGTCTGCACGTTGCCGGCGAAACCAAGATTGCTCCGGAAATGCAGGCTTTCGGCTTTGCCGAGTACAACCTGCCGACCTCCGGCTCCGACAATGACGAGCTGCGTTATGCCTACGCCGGCATCAAGCACGATCGCTTCGGTGCCTTCAGCTACGGTCGTCAGGACGGCCTGTTCACCAAAGCCGTGAACAACTACACCGACGTGCTGCCCGAGTGGGGCGGTGACGCCCTGGGCAAGGACACCGAAGTGTTCGGCACCGGTCGTACCAATGGCCTGGCTCAGTACATCTACACCTATCAGGGCCTGACCCTGGGTGCCCAGTTCACCGGCAACAACGATCCGCAGAACGCCGATCGCTCCAACCTGACTGGCACCAACAGCACCTGGAATCCGAAGGGTTCCGCCGAAGGCTTCGCCGTGTCCGCCAACTATGACTTCGACATGGGCCTGAGCCTAGGTGCCGCCTACAACCAGGCCGGCAAGACCGACGAGCAGGCTGCCAACGCCTCCTTCGGTGGCGACAGCGACGCCAAACTGTACGGCGTGGGCGCCAAGTACGCCGTCGGCGACCTCTACCTGGCTGCCACCTACTCCCACGGTGAAGACCACATGTACGTCAGCACCTTCAACGGTTACGCCGAGAAGATGGATGGCTACGAAGCCGTGGCCCAGTACGCCTTCGGCAAGTTCAAGCCGTCCGTGGCCTACCTGCGCACCGACGTGAAGGACAACGCTCGCGGCATCGATGATACCGCCACCGAATACGTCTCCATCGGTGCCTGGTACAACTTCACCGACAACTTCAACGCCTACGTTGACTACAAGATCAACCTGCTGGACAACGTCAACGGCACCCACACCAACTCGCTGGGCAAGAACACCGACGACGTGGTCGCCGTGGCCCTGCAGTACAACTTCTAAGTCTTCCTGTAGCCTACTGTATTTTTTACCGGCCGCTTGCGGCCGGTTTTTTTATGCCCGTTCAGACGTTGACCCGCGCCAGACCCGACTCGCGATGAAAGCAGTTGGCCAGCAGCAACAAGGTGGTCACGCCCACGGTGCCCAGCACCAGCCAGGGCAACCAGGGCTGTCCCTGAGCCATGGCGTAATCATGCAGGGCGCCGCCCCCCACGTACCCCGTCATCCCTCCCAGCGCCAGCCCCAGCCGGCTGAAGCCCATGTAGCTGCCGCGCGCCCCCGGCTGCGCCAGCTTGGTCATCAGGGTCTCCCGCGCCGGCTCGGCGATGACGATCCCCAGGTAGAAGCAGGCCAGCAGCATGAACACGGCAGGCAGGGTGTTGGCAAACGCCACCAGCCCAATGCCGGTGGTCATCAGCAGCACCCCGGCCATCAGCCGGCTCTCCAGCTTGAAGCGCCGCTCGCCATAGCGCGCCAGCGGATAGAGCAGCGCCAGCGAGATGGCGGTCTCCAGGGTATACATCCAGCCAACCGCCGTGGTGCTGCCCGCCATCTGTTTGACCAGGATCGGGAAGATCAGCATCACCTGCACCCAGAGCGCGTAGTAGCCGCTCAGGATCAGCACCAGTCGGCAGAATGCCTTGTCGGCCAGCACCTGACCGAGACCGGCGCGGATCGGGGTCGGCCGCACCGAGAGCTTGTACGGGGGGAGGATCAGCAGGTTGCACAGGGCGGCGCAGACGAACAGGCCGGCCCCCAGCAGGCAGACATACTCGAAGTCGAAGTTGAGCAGCCAGCTGCCGAGCAGGGCTCCCACCACGGCGCCGGCGCTCTCCAGCATCATCAGCAACGAGATGTAGCGACCCCGCTCCCGTGGCCGAGTGAACTTGATCACCAGCGCCGCCCGGGGCGGGTCGAACAGGCAGCCGCCGAGCCCCGAGATGATGCAGGAGAGGATCAGCTCAAGGCCACTCTGGGCATAGGCCAGGCTGGCAAACCCCGCCGCCCGCAGCAGCATGCCGCCCACGATGAGCGGGCGCGCGCCAAACTTGTCCGCCAGCGAGCCCCCCAGAATGCCCAGACCCTGCTGGGTCAGCTGACGCAACCCCAGCGCCAGGCCAACCACCCCGGCCGCCCAGCCGAGCTGATCCACGAAGCGCAGGCTGATCATGGGCATCACCACGAAGAACCCCAGGATCACCAAGAGGGAATCCAACGCCAAAAACCACCGCCCCAACCGCCTCGCCCGATCCACCATGACTACCCGTCCCCTGCTGCTCTGATGACATTCATATCGATTACTGCTCGTCGCCCGAATGACGCCGTCACCAAACGGACTCAAGGTGCTGCAAGCCCCTGAGCCGGTGTGGCAATATGCCAAAGCACAACGATTGATACTGCTATTCTGGAAGGACGCCAGATATAGTGGTAGCCGACAACTGGCTATATTTCATATTGGATTATCTTATGGCTATGACCCTCGACGATCTGCAGTTGCTGCTGGATGTGGTCAATCGCGGCAGCTTCAGCAAGGCGGCGGCCGTGCGCGGCTGGTCGCAACCCATGGTGAGCCAGCAGATCGCCGTGCTGGAGCAGGATCTGGGCCAACCCCTGTTTCGCCGCCACCGGCGCGGCGCCACCCCCACCCCAGCCTGCGAGCAGTTTCTGCCCGCGGCGAGCGCGGCCCTCAGCGCGCTGGAAGGGGGTCGGCTGGCCATGCAGGGGGCACCGGCCCTGCCGCGCATCCGGCTCGCCTGCCTGCCCTCCCTGACGACAGTGGTGTTCGGCCCCCTGCTGCTGGCACTGGTCGACGAGACCTTCGAGATCCGCTGCAACACGGATCACTCCGGCATCATCATGCAGGAGCTGCTGACCGGCGAGACCGACGTCGGCTTCATCCTCAAGTGTCCCGCCATCGCCGGCATCCAGCTAGAGCTGCTCTATCGCTCCCCCATCATAGCGGTGGTCTGCGCCACCCATCCGCTGGCCGGACGGCAAGGTCTGACCCTGCAGGACATCGCCAACGAACGGCTGGCACCCCAGCAGTGGGGCACCGGCTGCGACGAACTGATCCTGCAGCTACGCCTGCTGCGCCAGGTGGCGAGCCCGCTGCACGCCATCCAGCCCGCCAGCGCGGCGCGGGAGCTGGCGCTGGAACACGGCTTCATCACCCTGATGCCGGCGCTCGCCATCGCCCGGGATCTGGAGTTTGGCCGGCTGGTGCAGCTGGACGTGGTGGATCTGCCGCCAGATCACTGGGACGTGATGATGGCCTGGCGCAGCGGCAAGCGCCCCAACCCCGCCAAGGAGCGGGTGCTGGAGGCCGCCCGCACCCTGGCCGCCCGCTGGGCGGGAAAAACCGCATAAAAAAAGCGCCGGACAAGTCCGGCGCTTCACTGTTGTCAACGGCCACTGATGATCAGTAGCTGGCCTTGAGGGTCACCCCGGAGAAAGCGCTGAAGGCGCTCAGCTGCACGTTCCAGGTCCCCGCCTTGGGCGAGTTCAGGGTGCAGGTCTCGGCGTTGCCGCTCTTGTAGGGGCGGCAGTCATAGCTGCTGCTGGTCGGCACGCTGCCGAACTTCACATAGAGGTCCGCATCGCCGGTACCGCCACTGCTGGCGATCACCAGCTGGCTCTTGCCGGCCGGCACGTCGATGGTGAAGTTCAGCTTGCCACCCTTGGCGGCGGAGAGACCGGTCACCGGTACCCCGTTTTGCAGCACGCTGCCCGTGGGCGGAGTGGTGCCGCCACAGGTGGCATTGACCCCGACCGTGGTAAAGGCGGCCGCCACGTCGGTCACGCTGTAACCGAGATCGGTCGCCGCCTTGGTCACGCCACAAGCGCCCTGATCGAAGGTGGTGTTGGCGCCCCAGTAGAGACGGTTGGCCAGCACGAACACTTCGAAGGCCTTGCGGGTATTCCAGCCGCTGGTGTTGGCCAGCAGGTAGAAGGCGCGGTTGTAGACACCCGAGCTGTGGTGCACGTCGATGCCGTCATAGTAGTCGCTGGCGTGGCCGATGGAGCTGCCATCCCGGGTCGGATCCTCGAAGTAGCGCAGGGAGCCGTTGCCCTTGAAGATCTGGGCGCCCACCAGCCAGTCGTTGCTGCCCTTCATGTAGTTCTCGGCCGCTTCCCCCGCCATGTCGGAGAAGGCCTCGTTGATGCCGCCCGACTGACCGGAGTAGACCAGCCCGGAGTTCTGCTCGGTAAAACCATGGCTCACCTCGTGGGCCGCCACGTCCAGGCTCACCAGCGGATAGAAGGTGGTGGCGCCGTCACCGAAGGTCATCTGGCTGCCGTCCCAGAAGGCGTTCTCGTAGTTGCGGCTGTAGTGCACCCGCATCTTCAGTTTGAAGGTCAGCGGCGCCGTGTTGTACCAGTTGCGGTACATGTCGAACACCACGTTGCCGAAGTAGTGGGCATCGTTGAGGGGCGAGTAGGCACCGTTGATCTCCTTGACCGTGTTCTCCGGGCAGGTGAACTGGTGGATGGTGCCGCCCGTGGTGGCGTGATTCATGTTGAGGGTGTCAACGTTGGCACTGGTCATGCGGCAGTTGTCATCCACCTGCAGCGGGCCGAAGTCGGAGCCGTAGAAATATTTGCCGGTCTTGATGTTGCCGCCCGGGCCGGTGGCATCCTTGTGGTTGATCCCTTCCCAGCGCTTGAGCTCGTTGCCGGTCTGGGCATCGATCATCACGAAGGGACGGCTCGGCTCTTCGCTCGCCGCCAGCCAAGAGACCAGATAGACCAGCTTGGCCTGACCCGCGTCATCCTGCATCACGAACAGCTTGACCCGCTCGTTGCTGCCCTTGGCCCCGGCCCGCGCCTTGCTGGCGGCATCGGCCGGCGACAGGGCCGCGGTCGGGCTGGCCAGATCGGCATCGATCTGGCGCAGGATCTGGCCGGAGACCTGGCTGATCTGGCCACCGAGGGACTGTTCGGCCACCAGCACCTGACCCCAGACCGGGATACCGTGCCAGGTCTGCTCATAGCGTACCCGCTGCTGGCCGTTGGGCAGCTTGACTGCCCGCACCTGGCGGAACTCGCCATCCCCGGCCAGCGCGCTGACGCCGGCGGCACCGCTCGGTGCTCCCTGAATGCCGGCAACCTGATGTACGTCAACCTGTTCTGCAGCCAAGGCTGCGCTTCCCCAGCAGGCCAATACCACGGCCAAATAGACTTTGTTCATCCGTCTTTTCCTTAAGTCGATGAAGATTACACGCCGGGTCCGTTGCCCAGCGCTCCTACACTAGTTGGCGCGATCGGAATTGCTGCCTGTCAGATGTGACAGCCCAGCATGAATCCATAGCAGAATCTGCTGCTGCCTGTTTTTGGTAGCGTAAAGAACCGAAAAAATGGCGAATAACACCAGGAAAGGCCGAACAATGACAAGCCCCCCCAATGACGGTCGGAGCCGCCCCTCCATATGGGGATAGCGCAGCCTTGATCGTGGCTGAAAGTCCTTGGCTAACAAGGGGTTGATTGGCTACATTGGCGGTTCTACGGCCCATTGCGGGCCCCTGCTGCAACGGGAGGTGCGGATGTTTTCATGGCAACTGGATGACGAGCTGGCGCTGCTGTTCCTGCAGCCCGACATGGCCAGCGAACTGTTCAACCTGTGTCGGGAGAATCGCGACTACCTGACCCAGTGGCTGCCCTGGCCCCCCTACATTCAGCAACCCACCGACAGCGCCACCTTCATTCGCCACGCCATCGAGAAATTTGCCCGCGGCGAGGGGCTGACCACCGCCATCGAGTATCAGGGGGAGGTGGTCGGTGTCATCGGTTACAACCAGATCGACAAGGCGCTGGCCAAGGTCAGCATCGGCTACTGGCTGGCCGAACGCTGGCAGGGCAACGGCATCATCACCCGCGCCTGCCAGGCCCTGATCCATCACGCCTTCGAAGAGATGGGGATGGAGAAGGTGGAGATCAGCGCCGCCACCGACAACGAGCCCAGCCGGGCCGTCTGCGAGCGCCTCGGCATGCAGCAGGAGGGGATCACCCGCCGTGCCGAGCGGCTGGCCGACCGCATCGTGGATCACGTTCACTACAGCCTGCTGCGCGATGAGTGGCTTGGACAGAGGGATCACTGATGGCACTGCCACACCTGTGCACGGCCCGCAGCCGGCTCACCGTACTGCCCCCCGAGCGGGCCGATCTGATGCTGGATTTCTATCTGCGCAACCGCGCTCACCTCGCCCCCTGGGAGCCCAGCCGGGACGAGAGCTTCTATACCCTGAGCCACTGGCACGGCCGGCTGCGCGACAGCTACGGCCAGTTCTTCAACGGCAGCGGGGTGCACCTGGTGGCGCTCGACCCGGACGGCGAGCAGGTGATCGCCACCTGCAACTTCACCAACATCCTGATGGGTGTCTTCAAGGCCTGCCACCTGGGCTATGCCATCGACCAAGCCCATCAGGGACAGGGGCTGATGCAGGAGATCGTCGGGGCCGGCATCGATTATCTGTTCCGGGAACACGGCCTGCATCGCATCATGGCCAGCTACATGCCGGCCAATCAGCGCAGCGGCGCCCTGCTCGAGCGGCTCGGCTTTGAGCGGGAGGGGTACGCCAAAGACTACCTGATGATCAACGGCCGCTGGGAGGATCACATCCTCACCTCCCGTCTCAATCCGGCGCTCTAGCTGGTTCTCTTGCCGGCGAAGACCCCGTCAAAGACGGGGAGCGGACATAAAAAACGGGCCCGAAGTTACCTTCGGGCCCGTTTTTCAGATGAGGTGCAGGCTTAGTTGGCCTTGGCATCGCTCACTGCGGCTTCTGCCTTGGTGGCTACGTCAGCGGCAGCCTTCTCAACGGTTGCAGTCGCTTCGGAAGCAGCCTTCTCTACGGTAGAGGTGGCTTCGCTAGCGGCTTTCTCAACAGTTGCAGCAACGTCGGCGGCCGGAGTAGCGGCCGGTGCGGCGGCCGGAGTAGCGGCCGGTGCGGCGGCTTCTTCTTTCTGACCACAAGCGGTCAACATCAGACCCAGGATACCGGCTACCAGTACTTTGTTCATGTGCATACCCTCAGAAAAATATGGAGAGATGGTTGGTACAACCATCACAGTGCGTCCTTTCACCCGGTGAAAAAACCATATGCCGGGAGCCAAGAGGCGCGCGAAATATATCCCCATACGCGCCCAATGAAAACGAGTATCACAATGATATTTTCTCGTTGGCTGGATGAAAAGAACTACTGCAGCGACAAACATTAATACAAAACACTGTAAATGGCGCAGTTTTGTACAATAAAACGCCGCAGGCCCCGTGATGGCTGGCAATAAGCAGCTATTGCATGGTGCCGGCAACCACGTGCGGACCCCGTCTCAGTCAGACAGGATCTGACAAGCCAGCCGCTTCCCTTCGCGGGCGCTGTCGCGGGCCAGGTCCAGCAACGCCATCACCGCCAGCGCCTCGCCGGCCGGCACCGGGTTCTCCCCCTCCCCCCGGATGGCGGCGCAGACGCCGCGATAGTAGGCGCCGTAGTCCCCCGCCTCGCCGGCCACGCTCTGTTGCTGCAGCTGACCATCGCGGGTCCGGCTGAGCTGGCCGGGTTCGTCGTCCACGCCCCAGTCTGCCGCCGGCGGCCGCTTGCCGAGCTTGAGCTGCTCCTCCTGCACATCCATGCCGAACTTGATGAAGGAGCCCTCGCTGCCGTGGATGACGAAACGCGGCATGGTGGCCGACACCAGGCAGCTGCCGTGCAGCACGACCCGCATCTCGCCATAGCCGAGCACCACGTGGAAGTAGTCATCCGCCAGGGCACCGGGGCGCTGCTGGGCCAGATCCGCCTGCAGCCAGTCCGGCTGACCGAACAGTTGCAGCGACTGATCGAGGATGTGGGGGCCGAGATCGAACCAGAGGCCGGAGCCCGGACCGCCCGCCTCGCGCCAGCGCTGACGCACCTCGGGACGATAGCGATCGAAATGGGATTCGAACTGGGCGATCTGACCGAGCGCCCCCTCCGCCAGCAGGCGGCGCACGGTGAGAAAGTCCCCGTCCCAGCGCCGGTTGTGGAAGATGCTGAGCAGTCGCTGCTGCTTCTGCGCCAGCTCCACCAGCGCCTTCGCCTCGGCCAGATCCAGGGCGAACGGTTTGTCGATCACCACATGCTTGCCGGCCAGCAGCGCCTCGCGGGCGATAGGGGCATGGGTGTCGTTAGGGGTGGCGATCACCACCAAATCGACCGACGGATCAGCCAGCACCTCGGCCAGCGAACCGACCCGGCAGCCGGGCAGCTCGCTCTGCACCTTGGCGGCATCCCGGCTCACCACCCAGCCGAGGGAGAGCCCGGGCGTGCTGGTCAGAAACGGGGCGTGAAAGGTTTGGCCTGCAAAGCCGTAGCCCACCAGGGCGGCATTGATTGGGTGGCTCATCCGGTTTTCTCCACGGGTAGCTGTGTCATGAGATGCAGGCGAATCTTTGGCCTGCCAAAAGAGAAGGGGGCCCAAGGCCCCCTGAGTGTGCCCATCAGAGCACAGGATTTATTGCAAACACAAGCGCCGGCCCTGGCGGGTCAGCAGCATCAGCAGCGGGGGCAGCAACAGCCACATGTGCAGCGCCAGCTGGTTCAGCGGGTCATGCATCAGCATGCCGATGAAGCCCACCAGTGCACCCGAGCCGCTCATCTGGAACAGACCGAGCAGGGCGGCGGCGGTGCCGGCACAGTGGCCAAACGGTGCCAGTGCCATGCCGGCGGCGGACCCGAGGATCATGGCAAAACCGATGCTGGAGAGGAACACCGGGCCCATCATGGCCAGCGGATGCGCGATGTGCATCGCCAGGCTCAGGGCAATGGCGGAGAGCACCAGCACCAGCAGGCCGATGCGCAGGGTACGTCTTGGCCCCACCTTGGCGATGAAGCGGGGCGCCAGGAAGCAGGCCAGGATGTTGAGTGCCGCGTTGGCGGTGAACCAGTAGCTGAAGCCGCTCATGTCCAGCCCAAGCTTCACCATCAACTGCACCGGCGCCGCGGTGACATAGGCCAGGATCACCGCCATCGCCAGCATGCACAGCGTCGCGTTGAACAGGAAACTCGGGGATCGCAGCACCGGGCTGTAGCGCGACCAGCTGATAAGCGGGCCGCTGCTGCTGGTCTCTTCCGGACGGGTTTCCGGCATCCGCCACAGCAGCCAGCTGCCGACGATGACCGCATAACCGGCCATAAACCAGAAGTTGGCCGACCAGCCCGCCTTGGCGGTGAGCCAGCCACCGAGCAGGGGGGCCAGCGCCGGAATGAAGCAGATGGCGCCGTTCAGGTAGGAGATCATCTGACCGCTCTTCTTGGGGCCATAGCTGTCACGCACCACCGAGAAGGCGGCCACCGAGGTGGCACAGGCGCCAAAACCCTGCAGCACCCGCGCCAGCATCAGCTCGCCGAGGCTGGCGGCAAAGCCGGCCCCCAGGGCGCTCAGACCGTAGAGCAGCACGCCACCGAGGGCGATGGGCTTGCGGCCGTAGCGGTCGGCCAGCGGCCCCACCAGCAGTTGCCCCAGTCCCATGCTGAACAGGAACTAGGTAATGGTGCCCTGCATCAGGGTCACCTCGGCGCCCAGCTGCTCGGCCATCTGCGGAATGGCGGGCAGGTAGATGTCGATGGCCAGCGGACTGAACAGCACCAGGAGTACAAGCAGAAGAATCAATGGCATCAGTCACCTCGTGGCATGGGGGAAATGGATTGGGGCGCGAGTCTACTGACTCACAGTAATGAATTGAAATGGTATTTAATCACTTCTGTTATTCCATTCAGGAAACATTCATTTTATCCACATCTTGCCATGACCCCGGTGAGGGTGATCCAGGGCAATTGGCGCTTTTCCTGGGCGCCAGCCCCGCATAGAATGCGCAGATTATTTTTGCGGAGGTGCTCGATGAACAAGCTTGTCCTGGCAACAGGGAACCAGAAAAAGGTGAAAGAATTGGCCGCCATGCTGGCCGATATGAAGATCCAGGTAATCCCACAGAGCGAGTTTGCGGTCTCCGATGCCGACGAGACCGGCACCACCTTCGTCGAGAATGCCATCATCAAGGCCCGCCACGCCGCCCGCGTTACCGGCCTGCCGGCGGTTGCCGACGACTCCGGCCTGGAAGTGGATCTGCTGCACGGCCGCCCCGGCGTCTACTCCGCCCGCTTTGCCGGCACCGGTGCCAGCGACAAGGAGAACATCGACAAGCTGCTGGGCGAGCTGAAAGGGGCCCCCGAGTATCTCAAGAGCGCCCGCTTCTGGTGCGTGCTGGTCTACATGCGCCACGCTGACGATCCCACCCCCATCATCTGCCAGGCGAGCTGGGAGGGGATGATCATCGACGAGCCGCGCGGCCAGCACGGCTTCGGCTATGACCCTGTGTTCTTCGTGCCCGATCACGACTGCACCTCGGCCCAGATGCCGGCCGAGCTCAAAAACCAGCTCAGCCATCGCGGTCAGGCGCTGGCCAAGCTCAAAGCGGCTCTGGCGGCGGTCAACTAAAGCGCTGTCTCCCGCCGCGTTGTCATCTACAATGGGGGCCGTCGGCCCCCGTTTCGTTCGCGGCGCCCAGGCCCGTTGTCATCGACGACAAGGGCAACCCGACCCCTTTTGATTGTTGAATACTGGAAACCCCATGCTGCAACTGCCGCCCCTCTCCCTCTATATCCACGTGCCCTGGTGTGTCCAGAAGTGCCCCTACTGCGACTTCAACTCCCACGCCCAGAAGGGGGAGCTGCCCCACCTCGAGTATGTGGCCGCCCTGCTGGAGGATCTGGAGCAAGACCTGCACTGGGCCCAGGGGCGCCCCCTCTCCTCCATCTTTATCGGTGGCGGCACGCCGAGTCTGCTCTCCGTGGAGGCCATGCAGGCGCTGCTGGACGGGGTGCGCGCGCGCATCGAACTCACCGCGGACTGCGAGATCACCATGGAGGCCAACCCGGGCACGGTGGAGGCGGACAAGTTCGCCGGCTTCCAGCGGGCCGGCATCAACCGCATCTCCATCGGGGTGCAGAGTTTCCAACAGGAGAAGCTGACCCGGCTCGGCCGCATCCACGGCCCCGAGGAGGCGCGCAAGGCCGCCGAACTGGCTCACGCCATCGCACTGCCCACCTTCAACCTGGATCTGATGCACGGCCTGCCGGATCAGAGCCTGGACGATGCCCTCTACGACCTGCAGCAGGCCATCGACTGCGCGCCGCCTCACCTCTCCTGGTATCAGCTCACCATAGAGCCGAACACGGCGTTTGCCTCCAAGCCGCCCAAACTGCCGGAAGATGACACCCTGTGGGAGATCTACGAGCAGGGCCACGCCATGCTGACTGCCAAAGGCTATCAGCAGTACGAGATCTCGGCCTATGCCAAGGCGGGCTACCAGTGCCGCCACAACCTCAACTACTGGCGCTTCGGTGACTATCTGGGGATCGGCTGCGGCGCCCACGGCAAGGTGACGGATCTCGCCAACCAGCAGATCCTGCGCACCGCCAAGGTGAAGCACCCGAAAGGTTATCTGGACCCGAACCGCCCCTATCTGGACGAGCAGTGGCAGGTGAGTGCGGACGATCTGCCGCTCGAGTACTTCATGAACCGGTTCAGGCTGTTTGAACCGGCCCCCAAGGCGGAGTTCGAAGCCTACACTGGCCTAGGGCTGGAGCGGGTAGAGACCATGCTGACCATCGCCCAGAGCAAGGAGCTCATCGAGGATCTCGGCGACAGCTGGCAGCTCACCCCCCTCGGCCATCGCTACCTCAACGTGCTGCTCGAGCTCTTTATGGACGAGTGAATCAGCACCAGCGAATAGAAAAACAATCAGGGCGCCATTGGCGCCCTGATTGTTTTGGTTCCAAGAACCTGTTCACGGTCTGTCACGAGAGGCTGTCAGCAAGGTGAAGAGCAGCGCAGGAACCGGAGTGTGTAAGTACACATGAGGATTGCGAGCAGCACATGAGCCTTGATCACGGCCTCGCAGCAAGATCGTGGACAGGTGCCAAAGCAGAAACCCGCTCAGCAGCAGACGCTTACCATCTGCTGTTGGCCGGGCTCCCACCGCTTGCCGTGCTTGGCCTTGCGCTGATAGCTGCCCTTGCCCTTCTTGCTCGGTTCGACCCGGGCCTGGAACAGGGGGGAGGTCACCAGTGCCTTGAGGTGGTTGTCCTAGATGATGCCGCGCTGATGTTCGCAGGCGGGCTCGGTGGTGACGGAAGTCACCTTCTTCTTGGCCATATGGGCTCCTTGATGGGGTTGTCGTGTTTGCCTATCGCCCCTGTCACCTTATTTGGGAGGGCAGGTGGCGAAAAACGCACCGATTGTGCGCCTCTCTCGGCCCGCCTGCAAGGGGGGGCTCCTCAGGCCGGTTGATAGACGACCCGCACCAGCCCGCTCGGCAGCACGGTACTGGACACAGGCCTCAGCGCGCCGGGCAGGGATCCTGCAAAGAGCTGCACCCCGCGCCCCAGGGTGACCGGCACCCAGAACAGGATCAGCTCGTCTACCAGGGCCCTCTGCAGACCCTGCCTCACCAGCTCCCCGCCATCCAGATAGAGGTGGCGGCTGCCCGCCTGCCACAGCTCGTCCAGCACCTGCGCCAGCGCCCCCTGCCGAAAGGAGACGTGCTCACGGGGAGCGGCGGGTCTGTGGGTCAATACCACCACCGGCTTGTCACCATAGAACCATTCGGGAAAGGCGCTCACAACGTCATAGGTGTTGCGCCCCATCAGCAGGGTGTCTGTACTGGCCATCAGCGCGCCGTAGCCGGTCTCATCCTGGGAGTCGCCGTTGTAGGGTTCAAGCCAGGCCAGATCGACCCCCCTCCCCGGCAATGAAGCCGTCGAGGGAGAGGGCGAGAAAGGCGGATACCCGGGGCCGGCGCAGCTCAGTGCTCATGATCGTGGTGCTCGTGGCGGGAGGGAGCGCCGGACTCCAGCGTCTCGAGGATGGCGCAGTGCTCCGCCGAGCGCGGGCCACCGCAGCAGATGTTGGAGAGCTCGCGCAGGTTGTCGCGAAAACGGGTCAACTCGATGATCTTCTGCTCCACCTGTTCGAGCTTGGTGTCGGCCACCGCCTTCACCTCCTGGCAGGTGACCTTGGCCTTGTTGGTGTCGAGATCCAGCAGCTCGCCGATGTCGGCCAGCGAGAACCCCACCGACTTGGCGCGGATGATGAACTCCAGCCGCCGCTTGTCCTGCTCGCCATAGAGGCGATAGCCGGACTCGTTGCGAATGCCCGGCGAGATGAGACCGTTTTTCTCGTAAAAACGCAGGGTATCCGCCTTCACCCCGCACGCCTTGGCCAGCTCCCCGATCCGATACATGCCTTTTCTCCCGTTGAATTTGCCACACAGCCACAACCGGCCCCCACTATCGCCCCTTTGCCCGGCGATTGCCAGTCGGCAGCGGGAAAGAGGACGCAGCCACCCTTTTCCATCAAGACACTGAAAAGACAAACGTTTCACAATAAACCACCAGAAAACGTTTAACACCGCACCAGACAAGGCTTTGTCACTTTAAAAAATCCACCACGGGTCACATTTTTTGTGTAGAATACGCGCCCACAAGAGAGCGACGCGTCAAGCGGGTATTTCCTAAAACGCTTTTGCCTGGCGGCAGGTTTCAGGCGAGAGCGGTTTGCGAAATCCCCCACTTCCATTTATTTGGGGACTCTCTGTGTTGAGCCTCGCCTCCCATGGAACGGTCCCCGTTATGCTGAGGACGATAGTGTGATGGAACAAGCTCGACCCATTCGCCGTGCACTGCTGAGTGTGTCTGACAAGACTGGCATCGTGGAATTTGCCAAGGCACTCAACGAGCGCGGCGTGGCCCTGCTCTCCACCGGTGGTACCGCCAAGCTGCTGGCCGAGGCGGGTCTGCCGGTGACCGAGGTCTCCGACTACACCGGATTCCCCGAGATGATGGACGGCCGGGTCAAGACCCTGCATCCCAAGGTCCACGGCGGCATTCTCGGCCGTCGCGAGCAAGACGACGCCATCATGGCTCAGCACCACATCTCCCCCATCGACATGGTCGTGGTCAACCTCTATCCCTTCGCCGCCACCGTTGCCAAGCCCGATTGCACCCTGGCCGATGCCGTCGAGAACATCGACATCGGCGGGCCGACCATGGTTCGCTCCGCCGCCAAGAACCACAAAGATGTGGCCATCGTGGTCAAGGCTGCCGACTATGACCGCGTCATTCGCGAGATGGATGGCAACGGCAATAGCCTGAAACTGGCCACCCGCTTCGATCTGGCCATCGCCGCCTTCGAACACACCGCCGCCTACGACGGCATGATCGCCAACTACTTCGGCACTCTGGTTCCCTCTTACGGTGACAACAAGGAGGGCGACGAGGAGTCCCGCTTCCCGCGCACCTTCAACAGCCAGTTCATCAAGAAGCAGGACATGCGCTACGGCGAGAACAGCCACCAGGCCGCCGCCTTCTATGCCGAGGAGCAGGCCTCACCGGGCTCGGTGGCAAGCGCCATCCAGCTGCAGGGCAAGGCTCTCTCCTACAACAACATCGCCGACACCGACGCGGCGCTGGAGTGCGTCAAAGAGTTCGACCAGCCGGCCTGCGTCATCGTCAAGCACGCCAATCCGTGCGGCGTGGCCATTGGCAGCGATCTGCTGAGCGCCTACGAGCGCGCCTGGCAGACCGACCCCACCTCCGCCTTTGGTGGCATCATCGCCTTCAACCGTGAACTGGATGGCGCCACCGCCAAGGCCATCGTTGAGCGCCAGTTCGTCGAGGTGATCATCGCCCCCACCGTCAGCCAAGCTGCCCGCGACGCGGTCGCCGCCAAGCAGAACGTGCGGCTGCTCGAGTGCGGTCAGTGGACCGCGCCGGCGCAAGGCTTTGACTTCAAGCGCGTCAATGGCGGCCTGCTGGTGCAGGAGCGCGACCTTGGCATGGTGACGCTCGGGGATCTGACCGTGGTCAGCAAGCGTCAGCCCACCGAGGCCGAACTAAACGACCTGCTGTTCTGCTGGAAAGTGGCCAAGTTCGTCAAATCCAACGCCATCGTCTATGCCAAAGACGGCCAGACCATCGGCGTCGGCGCCGGCCAGATGAGCCGCGTCTACTCGGCCAAGATCGCCGGCATCAAGGCCGAAGATGAAGGGCTGACCGTGGCGGGCTCCGTCATGGCCTCCGATGCCTTCTTCCCGTTCCGCGACGGCATCGACGCCGCAGCGGCAGCCGGCATCTCCTGCGTCATCCAGCCCGGTGGCTCGATGCGCGATCAGGAGGTGATCGACGCCGCCGACGAACACGGCATGTGCATGCTGTTCACCAACATGCGCCACTTCCGTCACTGATGGATCAGGGCCGCCATCGGCGGCCCTTTTGTTGTCTCTTTTCACCTGGCTATTTTCACCGGCGCAGGCCCCAGGCCCGCCAGTGACCCCGAATAGAAGCGAGCGATACGATGAAAGTACTGATCATTGGCAACGGCGGCCGTGAACACGCCCTGGCCTGGAAGGCCAAGCAATCCCCCCTGGTGACCCGGGTCTTCGTCGCCCCCGGCAATGCCGGCACCGCCCATGAAGGGAGCATCGAGAACGTGGCCATCTCCGCCACCGACATCCCGGCCCTGCTGGCGTTTGCCAAGGAGCAGCGCATCGGTCTGACCATCGTCGGGCCGGAAGCGCCGCTGGTGAAAGGGGTGGTCGATGCGTTCCGCGCCGAGGGGCTGGCCATCTTCGGCCCGACCGCCGCCGCAGCCCAGCTGGAGGGCTCCAAGGCGTTTGCCAAGGATTTCCTGGCCCGCCACGCCATCCCGACCGCCGAGTACCAGAACTTCACCGAGGTGGAGCCGGCACTGGCCTACCTGCGCGAGAAGGGCGCACCCATCGTCATCAAGGCTGACGGCTTGGCCGCCGGCAAGGGGGTCATCGTTGCCATGACCCTGAGCGAGGCCGAAGAGGCGGTACGCGACATGCTCTCCGGCAACGCCTTTGGCGACGCCGGGGCCCGGGTGGTGATCGAGGAGTTCCTCGAGGGGGAAGAGGCTAGCTTCATCGTCATGGTGGACGGCGAGCACGTGCTGCCGATGGCCACCAGCCAGGATCACAAACGAGTCGGTGATGGCGATACCGGCCTCAACACAGGCGGCATGGGTGCCTACTCCCCTGCCCCCGTGGTCACCGACGAGGTGCATCGCAAGGTGATGGAGCGGGTGATCATGCCGACAGTGCGTGGCATGGCTGCCGAAGGCAACGTCTACACCGGCTTCCTCTACGCCGGTCTGATGATCGATGGCCAGGGCAACCCCAAGGTGATCGAGTTCAACTGCCGCTTCGGCGATCCCGAGACCCAGCCCATCATGCTGCGCATGCGCTCCGATCTGGTGGAGCTCTGCCTGGCGGCCTGTGCCGGCAAACTGGATCAGGTCGAGGCCATCTATGACACCCGCGTCGCCATCGGCGTGGTGCTGGCAGCGGGCGGTTATCCCGGCGATTACCAGCAGGGCAAGCCCATCAGCGGCCTGCCGGTGGAAGAGGCAAGCGGCGAGAAGGTATTCCACGCCGGCTCTCGCATGGAAGGCGATACCGTGGTCACCGCCGGGGGGCGCGTACTGTGCGCCACGGCCCTCGGCCACACGGTCGCAGAGGCGCAGCAGCGGGCCTATCAGCTGGCAGGGCGCATCAAGTGGGACGGCGTCTTCTACCGCAACGACATCGGCTGGCGCGCCATCGAGCGTGAACAGCAGCAGTAATGAACAGGGCCCGCAAGGGCCCTCTCTTTAGCTTGCCCTCGACCAGCCTGGCAGCATGGCCCATATGGCATGGTTCGATTGGCTCAACATATCCCTTGCATCTCCCTCTTCCCTGTTACCCTTTGTGACAAAAAACAGCAATATTCACAAACAGTTCACGCACTGTCATGGCATCATGCCTGTGATGAATCCAGATAAGGGTTCATAAGAAGCCACATAGAATCGATAAGCATGTCGTTTAAATAAGGAAATCCCATGTTGAAAACTGTACGCCCCCTGTTGCTGCCCCTGATGTTTGGCCTGATGACTCTGCCCACCATGGCCGGTGAGCTGGAGCAGCCGATGAAGAAGATCGGCTTCAACTACAAGCAGGCGGTCAAGGCCGAGGATGCCGCCACCATGGAGAAGTACATCAACGAGATGAAGGCACAGTTCGACATCGCCAAGCAGAAGAACATGCCGGCCGCCAAGAAAGAGAAGTTTCTGGAAGGCATGAACGAAGTACAGACCGAACTGGACGCCAGCCTGGCGGCCCTCAAGGTGGGTGACGAAGCCAAGGCGCGCGAGCACCTGGCCAAGGTCAACGACCTGAAGAAGGAGTACCACAAATATGCCAAGCAAAAAGGCTGATCCCTTCCACTGGGATAGTCTGGTCCGCCTCACCCACTGGGGTGTGGCGGCCATCTGTATCGGCAATCTCTGGCTCAACGAGGCGGGCGAGGAGTGGCACGAGCGGCTGGGTTACCTGGCCATCGCCCTGATCAGTCTGCGCCTGGCGTGGGGGCTCTCGTTTGCCAGGGGTCATGCCCGGTTGCGAGCCCTCATCCCAAGCCGGGAAGATTTTCGCCAGCAAGCGGTGGAGCTGCGCGAGCGTCTGCCGCCGGCACCCGGTCACCACGGCAGCGGCAAGCTGGCGGTATGGACGCTCTGGCTGCTGATCCTGGCCACCGCCGGCACCGGCTGGTTCCAGAATACCGAGATGGGGTTCGAACTGGGGGCGGACGACTGGCACGTCTGGTGCACCTGGGCCCTGCAGGGGATGATAGCGCTGCACCTGCTGGCCATCCTGTTCACCTCCTGGCGCCAGCGCAGCAATCTGGTAAGGCGTATGTTGCCCGCACGGCGACGCCCAAGCGCCCCCGAGCAGGCCCCCATCCAGCAGGATCAGGGCTCCTGACCCAGTTTGAGGCGAAACGTCAGACAGCAAAAAGGCCGCTCATGATGAGCGGCCTTTTTAGGAAATTTGGTGGCCCCTGCCCGACTTGAACGGGCGACCAATCGATTATGAGTCGACTGCTCTAACCAACTGAGCTAAGGGGCCGAAATATGCTTTTGCGGCGTGGATTATAGGGGATGTCCGTTAGCCAGTCCATAGGCATATCAACCACTTGGCGAGATTTCATCCATATTCAAGCGGTTCCGGGGTTCATCGTCAGCGCCCCATCGCCACGAATAAAACAAAGCCCCGCATGGCGGGGCTTTTTGGCTGCGGTTCCGGGTTGGAACGTCCGGGATTATTCGTCCAGGAAGCTGCGCAGCACTTCGGAGCGGCTCGGGTGGCGCAGCTTGCGCAGCGCCTTGGCTTCGATCTGACGGATACGCTCACGGGTCACGTCGAACTGCTTGCCCACTTCCTCGAGGGTGTGGTCAGTGTTCATGTCGATACCGAAACGCATCCGCAGTACCTTGGCCTCACGAGCGGTCAGACCGGCCAGCACTTCGCGGGTCGCGTTGCGCAGGCTCTCGCTGGTGGCGGCATCCGCTGGCAGAGCCAGGGTGGTATCTTCGATGAAGTCGCCCAGGTGGGAATCTTCATCATCACCGATGGGCGTCTCCATGGAGATGGGCTCTTTGGCGATCTTCAATACCTTGCGGATCTTGTCTTCCGGCATGCCCATGCGCATAGCCAGCTCTTCCGGGTTCGGTTCACGACCCATCTCCTGCAGCATCTGACGGGAGATACGGTTGAGCTTGTTGATGGTCTCGATCATGTGCACCGGGATACGGATGGTACGGGCCTGATCCGCGATGGAGCGGGTAATGGCCTGACGGATCCACCAGGTGGCGTAGGTCGAGAACTTGTAGCCACGACGGTATTCAAACTTGTCGACCGCCTTCATCAGACCGATGTTGCCCTCCTGGATCAGATCCAGGAACTGCAGACCGCGGTTGGTGTACTTCTTGGCGATGGAGATAACCAGACGCAGGTTGGCCTCGACCATCTCTTTCTTCGCACGGCGGGCCTTGGCCTCACCGATGCTCATGCGACGGTTGATGTCCTTGATCTGGGCGATTGACAGACCGGTCTCTTCCTCGATCTGCTGCAACTTGCCGATGGCGCGCAGCACATCTTCGTCCATCTCGACCAGACGCGGTGACCAGGCTTTGCCGGCCTGCTTCTGGTATTCGAACCAGGCAGTTTCGCACTCGTTGTTGGTGAAGGCCGCGACGAAGGTTTTCTTCGGCATCTTGGCCTGCTCAACGCAGAGTTTCATGATGATGCGTTCCTGCACGCGGACCCGCTCCATCATCTCGCGCATGTTGTTGACCAGGCGATCGAACTGCTTGGGCATCAGGCGGAATTGACGGAACACGTCTGCCAGCTGGGCAATGGCATTCTGGGTATCTTCGTGCGCGCGGCCATTCTGCTGAATGGAGAGGCGGGTTACCTCGTACTGGGCGCGCAGCTCACCGAACTTCTCGCGAGCAACTTCCGGATCCGGACCACCGTCGCCATCATCGTCGGAGTCATCACCATCACCGTCTTCGTCTTCGTCTTCGTCTTCATCCTCGTCAGCCAGATCTTCCTCGCTGAGCTCGGAGCCGATGTGAGTGGCGGTCGGTGCGACGTCGTCGGTCTCGTTGGGATCGATAAAGCCGGAGATGATGTCGGACAGGCGCAGCTGTTCGGCTTCATACTTGTCATATTGTTCAAGCAGATAGGTAATCGCTTCCGGGTACTCGGCGACGGAGCTTTGTACCTGGTTTATACCGTCTTCGATCCGCTTGGCGATATCGATTTCGCCTTCGCGGGTCAGCAGTTCGACGGTACCCATTTCCCGCATGTACATGCGGACGGGATCGGTCGTGCGACCAATCTCGGATTCAACAGATGCCAGAGCCTGGGCCGCTGCTTCGGCAGCGTCCTCATCGGCGGTACCACCTTCAGCCATGATAAGATCATCGGCATCCGGGGCGTTTTCCACCACCTGGATACCCATGTCGTTGATCATCTGGATGATGTCTTCGATCTGGTCAGAGTCGACAATGTCTTGCGGGAGGTGATCGTTCACCTCGGCATAGGTCAGGTAGCCCTGTTCTTTACCTTTGGCAACGAGGAGTTTAAGCTGAGACTGCGGGGTTTGCTCCATAGAACTCATCCGGTTGGTGTTGCTAGGTTGCGCGTACAGTGCGCTGCTGCGCAAATAGCCAATTCTAATAGAAAACCGCCAGACATGCTATGTCTGGTTGCGGCGTCGGTCATGAGAAACCCCTGCCCGCAGTATTGTCGGGGCCAGGCGGTTATAAAATGTTTGCTTTTAATCCCGTCCATTCGGGCAACGGTATTCATATTGGGGTTAATCACTCAAATATCAAGCCCCACTCTCATTTCTTTTCTCAATCTGCACCTCTCTGATCAGCATCATCAGCTCCTGAGTTTCCTCAGAGCTTAGCCCCTCCTGCGCCACCTTGGCCTGCAATTCCTCGATGCGCTGCTTCAGGAACAGGTTGATGAAACCGACGAAAGTATCCTGCAATTCTCCCAGAATATCGGGCTCCTGGTCGAGCTTTACCTCTTCAAACAGATCGTGCATCGCCAGCTGGGCCAGGATCTCTCCCTCCTTGGTACCGCGCCAGTGTTCCAGCAGGATACCTGTTGTCACCCCGGGTTGAGTCAGGATCTGCTGATGCAGTTGCAGCAGGAACTGGATCCCCTGCAGACGCAGGCCAGCCAGCTCAGGCATGGCCGGCAACTCCGCGGTAATCGCCGGATATTGCACCATCAATGCCAACGCCCGGCGTAGCGGTGTCAGCTTGGCCGCCTTGGGCTTGCTCACCTCGGCCTTCGGCTGGCTGTTGCGGGCAAACAGCTCGGCGATCCGCTGCTTGTTTTCACCCCAGCGCATCATGCTGGAGAGGCGGGTGATCAACCCCTCGCGCGTAAAGCCTTCCGGCACCCGGCGGATCAGCTCGGCGGCCTTGTTGGCCACTTCAAACTTGCCGGCCTCACCGGAAAGAGCCGCATCGCGCCCGAGACGTTCGAACATGAAGTCGGCAAACGGCTGAGCCTGGTCGAGCAGCGCTTCGAACCCCTCCTTGCCGATCTGGCGCACCAGGGAATCGGGATCCTCGCCATCCGGCAGAAACACGAACTTGAGCTCACGGCCATCCTGCAGATGAGACAGTGCGTTATCCAATGCCCTCCAGGCCGCTTCACGGCCGGCATTGTCGCCGTCGTAACAGCAGACCACCTCGGCCGTGGTGCGAAACAGGGTATGGATATGGTCGCTGGTGGTCGCGGTTCCCAGCGCAGCCACCGCATAATCGATGTCGTACTGGCCGAGCGCCACCACATCCATATAGCCCTCCACTACAAGGATCCGACGCGGATCCTTGTGCGCCTGCTTGACCTCGTAGAGACCAAACAGCTCCCGCCCCTTGTGGAAGATGGGCGTTTCGGGAGAGTTAAGATACTTGGGCGTGCCATCCCCCAACACCCGGCCACCGAAGCCGATGACCCGGCCGCGTTTGTCGCGGATAGGGAACATGATGCGATCGCGGAAGCGATCATAGCTGCCGGGGCCGCTGTCGCGCGGGATCAGCATGCCGCCTGAGATGAGCAGCTGCTCGTGCTCCCGGCTGGATCCAAAGCGGCGACGCACCTGATCCCAGTCTCCGGGGGCATACCCGATGTTGAAGCGCTTGACCACCTCGCCAGTCAGGCCTCGGCCTTTCAGATACTCCACCGCCTGTGGCGCGTTCTTGAGATTGCTCTCGTAGAAGCGCGCAATCTGGTTCATCAGCTCGAACAGATCCTTACTGACGGCCGGTTGGCTATTGCTGGCCCCCCCCGCCGTTTGCTCACGGGGGACCTGCATGCCATGCAGGCTGGCCAGCTCCTCGATGGCATCGGGGAATTCCAGGCCGTCGTACTCCATCACAAAGCCGATGGCATTGCCGTGGGCACCGCAGCCGAAACAGTGATAGAACTGCTTCTCCTGACTGACGGTAAACGAGGGGCTTTTTTCGTTATGAAAAGGGCAGCAAGCCTGGTAGTTCTTACCGGCTTTCTTCAGCCGCACACGGGAGTCGATCAACTCGACAATGTCTGTGCGTACCAGCAGATCATCGATAAAGGATTGTGGGATCCTGCCTGCCATAACCGTCCTGTTTCATTGCGTAGAAAATAAAAAAGCCGCGCATTCCCAGGGAAGCACGGCTTCTTTGACCAAACAAGAGAGTTGCCTGTTACGCCAAGCGGGTTTTCACCTGCGCACTGACGGCGCCGACATCGGCACGCCCCTGAATTTTCGGCTTCAAGACAGCCATGACCTTGCCCATGTCAGCCATGACGGCAGCACCACTTTCAGCGATAGCTTGCTCAATCAGTGCGGCAATCTCGGCTGCGGTCAGCTGTTGCGGCAGGAATTCCTGCAACACAGCGATCTCGGCGGACTCTTTGTCGGCAAGATCCTGGCGACCGGCGGCCTCGAATTGACTGATGGAATCACGGCGCTGTTTAACCATCTTGGTTACCACAGCGAGGATATCCTGATCATCGAGCTCGACACGGGTGTCAACTTCACGCTGCTTGATTTCAGCCATCAACAGACGGATCGCGCCCAACCGCTGCTTGTCTTTGGCAAGCATGGCGAGCTTTTGCTGATCCTTGAGTTGATCCTTCAGAGACACGGCATTATCCCTTGATTAGTACAGGCGGATACGACGTGCGTTTTCGCGGGACAGCTTCTTGGCGTGACGCTTAACAGCGGACGCTTTGGCACGCTTGCGAATGGTAGTCGGCTTCTCGTAGAACTCACGGCTACGAACTTCGGACAGGATACCGGCTTTTTCGCAAGAACGCTTGAAGCGACGCAGAGCAACGTCAAACGGCTCATTTTCACGGACTTTGATTACTGGCATGTGCCTTTCACCTCAGTGATAAATTGTTAGCTGACCTTCAATCGATCAGCATGTCTTAAAATGGTGCGAAATTATACTCTGGACAGGGAATGAAAGTAAACCCGCAGAGATCGCTCTGGTTTAAAAAACCCGCGAAGGTTACCATAGCCGTCTCATTTTAGCAGTGAAATTTTTTAGCAATGCGTGTATTGGGCATAGAGACATCCTGTGACGAAACCGGGATCGCGATCTTCGACGATCAAAAAGGGATCCTTTCCCACCAGTTATACAGCCAGGTCAAGCTGCATGCGGACTACGGCGGCGTCGTTCCCGAGCTGGCCAGCCGGGACCATGTGCGCAAGACGATCCCCTTGATCCAGGCGGCGTTGCAAGAGGCCGGACTGGGCAAGGATGACATCGACGGCATCGCCTATACCGCGGGCCCGGGTCTGGTTGGCGCCATTCTGGTGGGGGCCACCATTGGCCGTTCACTGGCCATGGCATGGAACAAGCCGGCCATCGCCGTGCACCACATGGAAGGCCACCTGCTGGCGCCCATGCTGGAAGAGAAGGCCCCCGAGTTCCCCTTTGTGGCGCTCTTGGTCTCCGGCGGCCACTCCATGTTGGTGCGGGTCGACGGTATCGGCAGCTATCAGCTGCTCGGGGAATCCATCGACGATGCCGCCGGCGAGGCGTTCGACAAGACCGCCAAGCTGATGGGTCTGGACTATCCCGGTGGCCCGCTGCTCTCCCGCTTGGCGGAGAAAGGTCTCAAGGGCCGCTTCACCTTCCCGCGTCCCATGACCGACCGCCCCGGGCTCGACATGAGCTTCTCCGGCCTCAAGACCTTTGCCGCCAACACCATCGCCGCCAATGGCGACGACGAGCAGACCCGTGCCGACATCGCCCGGGCGTTTGAGGATGCGGTGGTCGATACACTGGCCATCAAGTGTCGCCGCGCTCTGAAGGAGACCGGTCTCAATCGCCTGGTGGTGGCCGGCGGAGTCAGCGCCAACCGTCACCTGCGCGCCCAGCTGGCCGAGCTGATGGAGAGCCTCAAGGGGGAAGTCTTCTATCCGCGCACCGAATATTGCACCGACAACGGCGCCATGATCGCCTATGCCGGCATGCAGCGCCTGAAAGCGGGCGTGTTCGAGCCGCTTGCCGTGAAGGCCGTGCCGCGCTGGCCGCTGGATACGCTGGATCCGGTTTGATCCTGTGGATCCAGTCGACATGAAAAAGGGGCCATGGGCCCCTTTTTGTTTTGCCTGGTAAGCATCTTCGCTCACTCGCAGCCATTAGTTGGTACGGAACAGCGCCTCGATGGAGAGCCCCTGCCCCAGCAGGATCTCCCGCAGACGGCGCAGCCCCTCCACCTGGATCTGGCGCACCCGCTCCCGGGTCAGGCCAATCTCGGCCCCCACATCTTCCAGGGTCGCCGGCTCATAACCGAGCAGACCAAAGCGACGGGCCAGCACCTCACGTTGCTTGGGATTCAGTTCTTCCAACCAGTGCACTATGCTGGCGCGCATGTCATCATCCTGCGACTCCAGCTCCGGGCCCATGCCGCGCTCGTCAGAGAGCACATCCAACAGCGCCTTGTCGCGATCGCCGCCAATCGGGGTATCGACCGAGGTGATCTTCTCGTTGAGCTTGAGCATGCGGTTCACATCGTCCACCGAGCGATCGAGCGCCTGGGCGATATCCTCGGCGGTCGGTTCATGATCGAGGCGATGAGAGAGTTCGCGCGCGGTGCGCAGGTAAACGTTTAATTCCTTGACCACATGAATGGGCAGACGAATGGTACGGGTCTGGTTCATGATGGCCCGCTCTATGGTCTGGCGGATCCACCAGGTGGCATAGGTGGAGAAGCGGAAGCCGCGCTCCGGATCGAATTTTTCGACCGCGCGGATGAGACCGAGGTTGCCCTCTTCGATGAGATCCAGCAGCACCAGGCCGCGGTTGTTGTAACGACGGGCAATCTTGACCACCAGTCGCAGGTTGGACTCGATCATGCGCTTGCGGGCGGCTTTGTCACCCCGCAAGGCACGGCGAGCATAATAGACTTCCTCTTCGGCCGTGAGCAGGGGGGAGAAGCCAATCTCCCCGAGATAGAGCTGGGTGGCATCCATCACCTTGTTCAGTTCAGGTGCCATCAGCTCATCGGAAATCGTCTCTTCGGCCTCGGCCGCAACTTCCTGTATCTCTTCTTCTTCCTGACTCTCCAGCTCTTCGTCGAACTCTAACTCTGCATCCTGCATTACCAGTTGTTCTTGGCTCATGGCGTGTCTCCCTGACCTGCACCAGAGTAAGACTTAACTCTCTGGGTCTAACGCTTTGGCAAATGGCTCATCGGGTTGATCGACTTGCCTCTGTACCGGATTTCAAAGTGCAATCGCACATCCGGCGCGTCCGTGCTACCCATGTTGGCAATGACAGATCCGCCCTGCACCGAATCCCCTTCCTTGACCCGCAGCTCATCGTTGTGAGCGTAGGCTGAAAGGTAGTCATCATCGTGCTTGAGGATGATCAGCTTGCCATAACCCCTTAGTGCGCTACCCGCATAGACGACCTTGCCGCCGCTCGCCGCGTAGATGGGTTGCCCCTTCTGGCCAGCGATATCTATGCCCTTGTTCCCCTGTTCTGCAACAGAGAAACCCTCGACGATCCGGCCTTTGGTTGGCCAGTGCCAAGAAAGTCTCGACTGAGGCTTATTGTCGTTTTTTTGTTCTTTTGCCTGAGCGTATTCTTTTGAAGATGGCTGAGCAACGGTTTTTTGTTTGATGAATGGAGTGGTCGTACCTGACGTTGCCGGAGCCAGGGGTTTGGGACCACTACTCTGGCTGACCACCGGAGCGGTCACCGGCGAGGTCGCCGCCACCATCTGGCCACTGCTCGCCCCGGAGGACTGCACGTTCAGCACCTGCCCCACCTGAAGGGCAAAGGGGGCCCTCAGATTGTTGTTCTGGGCCAGGGTCTGATTCGACATGCCGAACTGGCGGCCAATGCTGCTCAGGGTATCACCGGGTCGAACCTGATAGGTGCCCGCGCTGCGTGCCACCGCCATGGTGCTGCCGGAGGCGTCGAGCCGGATCTGCTGACCCGGATAGATGTTGTAGGGGGGGCTGATACCGTTGAGGCTGGCCAGCGAGGGCACGTCATTGCCCGAGTTGAAGGCGATGGAGTAGAGCGTATCCCCTTTCTTCACCGTGTAGCTGTTGCCCTGAATGGTGGGCTGGGCCGCCATCTGGCGCGCCGGAATGGTGGAAACAAGACCGTCATTGCCCAGTCCCTGGACGGGGGCAGCGGTCTTGCTGGAAGCGCAAGCAAGCAACAGCCATGACAACACGACGACACTGCTTCCTTGCCAAATACGCGAACGCATAGTGGATCCTCAACGACTAAACCAGAAATAGGCCACGACGGCCAAACCAATACAGAGCCAACCCAGCACATCCACATAGTGCATCAGCTTGCGCTCCATCTTTTCGCCACCCCAGCGCATCAGACCCGCCACCAGGAAAAAGCGCATGCCACGCCCGATCAGCGAGGTCACGATGAAGGGCAGCAGTGCCATTTGCAGCAGACCGGCCGTCACGGTAAACACCTTGTAGGGGATCGGCGTGAAGCTGGCAATAAAAATCACCCAGATACCCCACTGCTGGAACCACTGCTCGGCCACGGCAATCTTGTCCTCATAGCCGACCGACGCAACCAGCGGCTGGACTACCGGCTCCCACAGGGCATAGCCGAGCAGGTAACCCACCAGGGCCCCCAGTACCGAAAACAGGGTGGCGAGCGCGGCATAGTGCCAGGCCC
Organism: Aeromonas sp. A35_P; assembly: GCF_002259925.1. Classification (NCBI taxonomy): domain Bacteria; kingdom Pseudomonadati; phylum Pseudomonadota; class Gammaproteobacteria; order Aeromonadales; family Aeromonadaceae; genus Aeromonas; species Aeromonas sp. A35_P. Next base: position 46,960 of record NZ_NEVB01000111.1, read on the forward strand.
GCCGGGGTTTGCCGAGCGCCATGGGGGCCAGCATCACATCCACCGGTATGGGCCAGAACACCGACTCGATGAAGGCGGTGATCGCCAGATACCAGGGGGCATACTTGTGGCGCGCCCACTGCATCACCAGCACATAGAGGCGGGAAAACAACTTCACTCGACATCTCCGTCAATCAGGGGAACAAAACGAACCGGCTCCAGGATCCGGCTGGTGAGCTGGGAGCCCGACCGCTCGATCAGCTGCAGGGTCTGCTGACTATCCCCCACCGGCAACACCAGCCTGCCACCGTCGGCCAGCTGGTCGGTGAGGGCCGTCGGCACCTCGCTGGCGGCCGCCGTGACCAGAATGGCGTCAAACGGTCCTTTATTGGGCCAGCCCAGCCAGCCATTGCCGTGCTTGGCGGAGACATTGTGCAGATCGAGCTGGCGCAGCCGGCGCCGGGCCTGGAACTGCAGAGACTTGATCCGCTCCACCGTGTAGACGTGCTCCGTCAGATTGGCCAGCACCGCCGTCTGATAACCCGACCCTGTGCCAATCTCCAGCACGTGGGCCGGATTGTTCTGGATCAGCAGTTCGGTCATGCGCGCCACCATGTAGGGCTGCGAGATGGTCTGGCCGTGCCCGATGGGCAGGGCCGTATTATCCCAGGCCTTGTGGGCCATGGCTTCATCCACGAACAGCTGGCGCGGCACCTTGGCAATCGCCGCGAGTACGCGGAAATCGCGAATGTCCTGCGCGATCAGCTGGTTTAACAGGCGCTGTACTATCACACCTTCATCCCTGCAGGTCCAACCAAGCCCCCAGCCCCGCCAGACTGCTGTAGGCTGTCATATCGATGGTCAGGGGGGTGATCGAGACGTAGCCCTGCTCGATGGCGGCGAAATCCGTGCCTTCTCCCGCATCTTGCTGGCTGCCGGGGGGGCCGATCCAGTAGATGGGCTGGCCGCGGGGATCCTCGGTGCAGATCACCGACTCCGCCCGGTGGCGGTTGCCAAGGCGCGTCACCCGAATCCCCTTGATCTGATCGAGGGGCAGGTCAGGCACATTGACGTTGAGGATCTGATCGGCAGGCAGCGGGTGCACCATCATGCCTTTCACCAGCAGGGCCGCGTAGTGGGCCGCCGTGGCGAAATGGGTCTTGCCTACCAGCGAGATGGCCAGCGAGGGGAAGCCGAGGTGGCGCCCCTCGGTCGCGGCCGCCACCGTGCCCGAGTAGATGACGTCATCCCCCAGGTTGGCACCGTGGTTGATGCCGGCCACCACCATGTCGGGTTCCGGGCGCACCAGCTCGTTGACAGCCAGGTGCACGCAATCGGTCGGCGTTCCCTTCACCGCATGATATCCGGTTTCGGCGATGCGGGTGACCCGCAGCGGCACTTCCAGCGTCAGGGAGTGACTCGCCCCGCTGCGATTGCGATCCGGCGCCACCACGATGACCTCGCCGCAGGCGGCCAGCGCCTCGCTGAGGGCGCGGATACCCTCGGCATGCACACCGTCGTCATTACTGACCAGAATTCTCATCGGACTGATTCCTGAAACCATGATCGGCCTCTTCGGCCTGCATTAACTCGCGCACCACGCTGGTGGCAAACGCCCCGGCCGGCAGGAAGAACGACAGGGTCAGCACGGCCCCCTCCAGCTGCCAGCTCATGGCCTGCGGCTTGAGCAGCAAGGGACGGCGATCCTGATCCAGCCCCGCCTTCTCCAGCCCCTCGCACCAATCGCTATAGGGCGCCAGCACCGCCTGCTCGAACTCGGCGGCGGCGCCCTGGCTGGCAGAGCGACCACGGCCCCACTGGGGCGCGGTGAGCTGCACGTCGCCGGAGGCGAGACGCACTTCCAGCTCGGGCGTCACGCTCTCTTCGCTGAAGATGGAGTGGCTGCCTTTGAGCATCACGCAGTCACCGGCCAGCAGCTGATGGGCCAGTCCCTGCTCGATGCGGGCGCTGACGATGGCGTTGAACAGCATGCTGCGGGCGGCGGAGAGGTAGAGGGAGCGCTTGTTGCGGTCCTTGATCCGCTTGCCGGCGAACATCGCCTTGGCGGCCTCCAGATTGTTGCCACCGCGGCCGAAACGCTGCTCGCCGTAGTAGTTGGGCACGCCCTGGTCGGCGATGGCCTGCAGGCGGGACTCCAGTCCCTCGGCCTGTTCCAGCGCGGTGAGGCGCAGGGTGAAGTGGTTGCCCTTGAGATAGCCGACCCGCAGCTTCTTGTTGTGACGCTTCACCTGCAGGATCCGGATGCTGTCGCTCTCGATGACCGAGAGATCCGGCTCTGCCTTGCCAGGCAGGTGGATACCGAACCACTGTTCGGTCACCGCGTGGCGATCTTTCAGCCCGGCCCAGGTCACCGCATTGCGGGCAACCCCGGCCGCATCGGCCAGCAGGCCCGCCACCCAGGCGGTGTTCTCGCCGGTTTTGCGCACCTGGACGAAGATGTGCTCACCCTCGCCGCAGGGTTCAAACCCGAGATCTTCATTGACCACGAAGTCGGCGGCTTGCGCCTTGAGGATGCCGCGGGCAGTGGGCGCCCCGTGCAGGTAGGCCAGTTGTTCGAGCATTATTGTTTCACCAGTAAGACGACGGCTTCGGTGGCGATCCCTTCCTTGCGCCCCGTGAATCCAAGCTGTTCGGTGGTCGTCGCCTTGACGTTCACCCGGTTCAAATCACATTGCAGATCGGCGGCCAGCACGGCGCACATGGCGTCGATGTGGGGCGCCATCTTGGGCGCCTGGGCGATGATGGTCACATCCAGATTGCCGATGGCATAACCCGCCTTCTGCACCCGCGCAAACACGTCCCGCAGCAGGATGCGGCTGTCGATGCCCTTGAATTCGGCCGCGGTATCGGGGAAATGGCGGCCGATGTCGCCGGCGCCGATGGCCCCCAGCAGGGCATCGCTCACCGCATGCAGCACCACATCACCATCGGAGTGAGCCAGCAGGCCCTGTTCATACGGCACCGCCACCCCGCCCAGCATGCAGGGGCCAACCCCACCAAACTTGTGTACATCAAAACCATGTCCAATCCGGATCATGCCAGCTCCTCTGTGGGTGAATCGGGTCGCGCCGGCCGGCGCGCGTCTTGTTGCTGCAAATAGAGCCCCGCCAGGGAGAGATCCTCCGGCCGGGTCACCTTGATGTTGTCGGCTCGCCCTTCCACCATTCGCACCGGGAAGCCGGCCCGCTCCATGGCGGAGGCCTCATCCGTGATGGTGGCCCCCAGTGCCAGCCCCTCCTCCAGTGCCCGCTTGAGGGGGCCGGTGGGGAACATCTGCGGGGTCAGGGCGTGCCAGAGCTCCTCGCGCTCGACGGTGGCGAGGATGTTGCCGGTGGCGTCGGAGCGCTTCATGGTGTCGCGCACCCGGCTGCCGAGGATGGCGCCGCCACAGGCCATGGCGGTAGCGATGAGGCGATCGAGATCGCCGTGGGTCAGACAGGGGCGGGCGGCATCGTGCACCAGCACCCACTCCCCTTGCGTCACGTGCAGCGCATTGAGCACGGAGAAGGCGCGCTCGGCGCCCCCTTCCACTCGCAGGATCCTCGGATCGGCGGCCACAGCCAGGGTATCGAACCAGCAGTCATGGGGAGCCAGCGCCACTATGACCTGAGCAATGGCCGGGTGGGAGAGCAGCCGGGTCAGGGTGTGCTCCAGAATGGTCATGCCCGCCAGCTGCAGATACTGTTTCGGGCACTCGGCCCCCATCCGGCTGCCGATGCCGGCGGCCGGCACGATGGCGGTCAGTCCGCTGTGATGATCAGTCATCGTAGGCTGCGTCTCCGGAACTGGAGCCCTTGTCTTTGTCCTTGGGAATGATGCGGTAGAAGGTCTCGCCCTGCTTGATGTAGCCAAGATCGTTGCGCGACAGCTCCTCGATGGCTTCCAGGCCCGAGGTCAGGTCATCAATCTCGCGATAAATCAGGTTGTTGCGATCCTTGAGTACCAGATTGTCCTGCTGCTGCCGGGTGATGGCATCGGACAGCTCACGATAGTCAGACAGGCCGTTCTTCCCCAGCCAGAGGTCGTATTGAAGCCCTCCCAACAGGAAGAGCAGGATAAGAGTGAGTAGCCGCATGCACTGAGTCTCCTTCAAGCGGCCTAGTTTCCCATATTCGCAGGCAAGACAAAAGAAAGCCTGTGTCCCGGATGGGTTCGGTCGGAACAAAAAATGCAGAATCCGGGGATGGGGGTGACACAGACGAAAAAGCCCCGCCGGATGGCGGGGCTTTGTGAAGCAGGAGAACAGGCGACGATTAAGCCTGGTTCTTCACTTCTTTCAGACCGCGGAACGGAGCCTTGGCACCCAGGGCTTCTTCGATGCGGATCAGCTGGTTGTACTTGGCAACACGGTCAGAACGGCTCATGGAACCGGTCTTGATCTGGCCAGCAGCGGTACCAACGGCCAGGTCGGCGATGGTCGCGTCTTCGGTCTCACCGGAGCGGTGGGAGATGACGGCAGTGTAGCCAGCGTCTTTGGCCATCTTGATGGCAGCCAGAGTTTCGGTCAGGGAACCGATCTGGTTGAACTTGATCAGGATGGAGTTGGCGATGCCGTTGTCGATACCGCGCTTCAGGATCTTGGTGTTGGTTACGAACAGGTCGTCACCCACGATCTGGATTTTCTTGCCCAGTTTCTGGGTCTGGTAGGCGAAGCCTTCCCAGTCAGATTCGTCCAGGCCGTCTTCGATGGAGACGATCGGGAACTTGGCAGTCAGCTCTTCCAGGAAGTCGGAGAAACCGTTGGAGGTGAAGACACGGCCTTCGCCTTTCAGGTTGTACTCTTTCTTCTCTGCGTCGTAGAACTCGGAAGCAGCGCAGTCCATGGCCAGGGTCACGTCGGTGCCCAGCTTGTAACCGGCAGCAGCAACGGCTTCAGCGATCACTTCCAGCGCTTCGGCGTTGGATTTCAGGTTCGGAGCGAAACCACCTTCGTCACCAACGGCGGTGTTGTAACCCTTGGACTTCAGCACTTTGGCCAGGTTGTGGAACACTTCGGCGCCCATGCGAACGGCTTCTTTCAGGGTCTTGGCGCCAACCGGCTGGATCATGAACTCCTGGATATCGACGTTGTTGTCGGCGTGCTCACCACCGTTGATGATGTTCATCATGGGCAGCGGCATGGAGTAGACACCCGGGGTGCCGTTCAGCTCGGCGATGTGGGCGTACAGCGGCATGCCTTTGGCAGCAGCGGCAGCTTTGGCGTTGGCTAGGGAAACAGCCAGGATGGCGTTGGCGCCGAACTTGGATTTGTTCTCGGTACCGTCGAGGTCGATCATGATCTGGTCGACAGTGGCCTGGTCCTTGGCATCTTTACCCAGCAGAGCCTGAGCGATCGGGCCGTTGACGGCTTCGAGGGCTTTCAGCACGCCTTTACCCAGGAAACGGCTCTTGTCGCCGTCACGCAGTTCCAGCGCTTCGCGGGAACCGGTGGACGCGCCAGACGGAGCGGCTGCCATACCAACAAAACCACCTTCCAGGTGAACTTCGGCCTCAACGGTCGGGTTACCACGGGAGTCGATGATTTCACGACCGATCACTTTAACGATCTTGGACATGTGTATTTCCTCAGGTTTCGTAAAAAAACAACAAAAATATGCCAAAAAAAGCGGCTGTGGCACAGGGCCCCAACCGCATTTATTTTCAATTACTTCAGATTACGCTTCTGATACTCGCCCGCCGCCTTCACAAAACCGGCGAACAGGGCGTGGCCATCACGAGGAGTCGAGGTGAACTCCGGGTGGAACTGCGCGGCCACGAACCAAGGGTGATCCGGGATCTCGATGATTTCCACCAACTTCTTGTCGGCGGAGAGACCGGTCACTTTCAGACCCGCTGCTTCGATCTGCGGCAGCAGCTTGTTGTTCACTTCATAACGGTGACGGTGGCGCTCGTAAATGGTCGGGCTGCCGTACATCTGACGCACCTTGGAATCTTCCACCAGGTGGCAGAGCTGGGAACCCAGACGCATGGTGCCGCCCAGATCGGACTTCTCGGTCCGGGTCTCGACGTTGCCTTCGTCATCCACCCACTCGGTGATGAGACCCACGACCGGGTAGGCGCAATCTTTCTTGAATTCGGAGGAGTGAGCCCCGGCCATGCCGGCCACGTTGCGGGCAAATTCGATCATGGCAACCTGCATGCCGAGACAGATGCCGAGATACGGGATCTTGTTCTCGCGGGCATACTGGGCCGCCAGGATCTTGCCTTCCACGCCGCGCTCGCCGAAGCCACCCGGTACCAGGATCGCGTCCAGACCTTCCAGCAGCTCGGCGCCACGGGTCTCGATGTCCTGGGAATCGATGTACTTGATGTTGACGGAGAGACGGGTCTTCAGACCGCCGTGCTTGAGCGCCTCGTTGACGGACTTGTAGGCATCCGGCAGGGAGACGTACTTGCCCACCATGCCGATGGTCACTTCTGCAGTTGGGTTGGCCTCTTCATAGATGACCTGTTCCCACTCGGCCAGATCGGCCTCCTTGCACTCGATGCCGAAGCGCTCGGTGATGTAGGAGTCCAGGTTCTGGGATTTCAGCAGCGCCGGGATCTTGTAGATGGAGTCGACGTCCTTCATGGAGATGACGGCACGCTCCGGCACGTTGCAGAACAGGGCGATCTTGGCACGTTCGTTGGCCGGAATGGCGCGGTCGGAACGGCAGATCAGCACGTCCGGCTGGATACCGATGGAGAGCAGCTCCTTCACGGAGTGCTGGGTCGGCTTGGTCTTCACTTCGCCGGCGGCGGCCAGATAAGGCACCAGGGTCAGGTGCATGAACATGGCGTTGTTGCGACCCACTTCGGCAGCCAGCTGACGAATGGCTTCGAGGAACGGCAGGGACTCGATATCGCCCACGGTACCGCCCACTTCGACGATGGCAACCTGATGGCCTTCGGCACCGGCAATCACCCGCTCTTTAATGGCGTTGGTGATGTGCGGGATCACCTGAATGGTGGCGCCCAGATAGTCGCCGCGGCGCTCTTTGCGCAGCACGTCGGCGTAGATGCGACCGGTGGTGAAGTTGTTGCGGCGGGTCATCTTGGTGCGGATGAAGCGCTCGTAGTGGCCCAAGTCCAGATCGGTCTCGGCCCCGTCCTCGGTTACGAACACTTCACCGTGCTGGGTCGGGCTCATGGTGCCCGGATCCACGTTGATATAGGGGTCCAGTTTCATGATGGTCACATCCAGACCACGGGCTTCCAGAATGGCTGCCAGAGAAGCTGCGGCAATGCCTTTGCCGAGGGATGAAACAACGCCACCAGTTACAAAAATATATTTTGTCGTCATGCTGAACCTGAAAGAAGTTTAGGGAATTTTAAGGGGTGCTTCGGGGATGAAGCAGGACGGGGAAACAGTATACCAAAACCCCCTCTCCCAAACAATGAACAAAAATCTATCAGGCTCCCGGCGCCCCCATCTTGCGCCAAATCAACTTTGTTCGGTTTCCTTGGCCTTGACCCAGGCGGCATCCAGCTTCTCGAGGCTGCAGTCGGTCATTTTCAGCCCTTCCGCGGCGATAAACTGTTCAACCTGACGAAAGCGGCGTTCGAACTTGGCGTTGGCGCCCCGCAGCACCTGCTCCGGATCCTTGCCGAGATGACGCACCAGGTTGACGGTGGCAAACAGCAGATCGCCGAGTTCGTCACTCACCCGCGCTTCATCCACGTCGGCCATCAGCGCCTCTTCCATCACCTCGTCGATCTCCTCGTGGATCTTATCCACCACCGGGCCCAGGGTCTTCCAGTCGAAGCCGACGGTGGCGCAGCGCTTCTGGATCTTGGCGGCGCGGGTCAGGGCCGGCAGCGAGAGGGGGATGTCGTCAAGCACGCTCTCTTTATCGAGTGCCGCCCGCTCTTTGGCCTTTTCCGCCTCCCAGTTCACCTTCACCGCCTGCTCGTCGCCAAGGTCGGCATCAGAGAAGACATGGGGGTGGCGACGAATCAGCTTCTCGCTCACCGTGTCGACGATGTCGGCAAAGTCGAACAGCCCCTGCTCCTTGCCAAGCTGGGCATAGAACACCACCTGGAACAGCAGATCCCCCAGCTCCCCTTTCAGCCCCTGCCAATCTTCGGTCTCGATGGCATCGGCCACCTCGTAGGCCTCCTCCAGGGTGTACGGCACTATGGTCTGAAAGCTCTGCTTGAGATCCCAGGGGCAGCCCCCGTTCGGGTCGCGCAGTTTGGCCATGATGGCGAGCAGTTGGGGCAGGTCGTAACGTTGGGACATGGGATGTTCGCTTTTCTTGATGCTACCGGGAGAAAACAGTGACCGACCTGGCGGTCGGTCACGAGTGCAGTGTTGCGTACGATCAGAGGCGCTTGGCGCTGATCACGTCGTTGAGCTGGCTCAGCTTGGCCAACGCCCGGTTGAAGGCGTTGATGTTGTAAATTTCCAGCTCCATGTCGATCTCGGCGGTCTGCTCGCGCACGTTGGAGCGCGAGCGCACCCCCATCACGTTGATCTTCTCGTTGGCGAGCACTGTGGTGATGTCGCGCAGCAGGCCGGATCTGTCGTTGGAGAGGATGCGGATGGTGAGACCGTAACCGCCGGAGTAGTTCTCCCCCCATACCGCGTCGATCAACCGCTCCGGGTTGCGCCGTGACAGCTCTTTGAGTTGCTCGCAATCCTCCCGGTGGATGGAAACGCCGCGGCCCATGGTGATGAAGCCCTGGATGGCATCCCCGGGGATCGGCTGGCAGCAGCGGGCGATGTGGGTCATCAGGTTGCCGACCCCTTCCACCACGATGTGATCCTTGGGCTTGTGGCGGAACGGCGCATTGGCCTTTTGCTCCAGCTTCTCCAGCAGGCGGCGATCTTCCTCCTCCGCCGTCGGCTTGTTGTAGCAGGTGTCCAGGTAGTTGATCACCTGGTTGATGCGGATGTCGCCGCTGCCGATGCCGGCCAGCAGATCGTCGGTGCTCTCCAGATTGAAGCGGCGCAGCATGTTGCCCTTGTCGATCTTGGCCATGCTGAGGTTGTGGCGATCCAGCTCCTTGTCGAACAGCTCGCGCCCGGCGACGATGTTCTTGTCCCGATCCAGCTTTCTGAACCAGGTGGCCACCTTGGCCCGCGCCCGGCTGGAGCGCAGGAAGCCTGAGTTGGGGTTCATCCAGTCGCGGCTCGGATTCGGCTCCTTCTGGGTGATCACCTCCACCTGATCGCCGGTCTGCAGCGCATAGGTGAACGGCACGATGCGGCCGTCGATCTTGGCGCCGATGCAGCGGTGGCCGATCATGCTGTGGACGTGATAGGCAAAGTCGAGGGGCGTGGCCCCCGCCGGCAGGTCGATGACATCCCCTTTCGGAGTGAACACATAGACCCTGTCCTCGAACACCTGACTGCGCAGATCCTCGAGCAGGGAGCCGCTCTCGGAGAGATCCTCCTGCCAGGCGAGCAGCTTGCGCAGCCACTCGATCTTGTCTTCGAAGTTGTTGGCCTTGCCACCGGCCTGAGCCCCTTCCTTGTAGCGCCAGTGAGCCGCCACACCGAGCTCGGCATCCTGGTGCATCTGGTCGGTACGGATCTGGATCTCCACCGTCTTGCCCTCGGGCCCCACCACCACGGTGTGGATGGACTGGTAGCCGTTGGGTTTGGGGTTGGCGACATAGTCGTCAAACTCGCGGGGAATGTGGTGGAAGTGGGTGTGAACGATGCCGAGCGCCGCATAACAATCCTGCAGCCGCTTGGTCACCACCCGCACCGCGCGCACGTCGAACAGCTCGTTGAATTCGAGGTGCTTCTTCTGCATCTTGCGCCAGATGCTGTAGATGTGTTTCGGCCGGCCGTAGACTTCGGCCTCGACCCCCGCCTCTTTCAGGGCATCGCGCAGGGACTGCACGAATTCGCGGATGTAGCGCTCCCGATCGAGCCGCTTCTCGTCGAGCTGTTTGGCGATCTGCTTGTAGGTATCCGGGTGCAGGTAGCGGAAGGCAAGATCCTCGAGCTCCCACTTGAGCTGACCGATGCCGAGCCGGTTGGCCAGCGGGGCGTAGATGTTGGTGATCTCCTGGGCCATCAGCACCCGGGTCTCTTCATCCGCCTTCTTTGCCTCCCGCAGGCAGGCGATCCGCTCCGCCAGCTTGATCACCACGGCGCGCACATCCTCGACCATGGCGAGCAGCATGCGCCGCACGTTGTCGACCTGCTCCGGCGAGGTTTCGCTGCGGTGCAGGGTCTGCAGGGAGCGGATGGCCTCCATCTCCAGCACCCCTTCCACCAGCTTGGCGATCTTGGGACCGAAGTCCTCGTCCATCCGCTCCTGGCTGATGAGACCCGCTTCGACGAAGGGGTAGATGATGGCGGCCTTGAGGGTGCCGAGATCCATGCTGAGCATCAGCAGGATGCCCACCATTTCGACCCCGCGCACCAGCAGCCGGTTGGTGAGCGCTTCGTCACCGAGCGTCAGACAGTACTGGTAGACGGTTCGCAGCTGATCCTTGTCACTGTCACTCAGGGTGAGCGAGCTGACCCACTCCTCCAGAGTGAAGTTGTCTTTCAAATGAATATCGCGAACCGCAACCATGGTATCAATCCTTTAAATTATTGGGCCGAAGGCTGTCGCCCCCTCCCCTCATGAGATTGCCTCAAATGGGGATCTGCGGAGAATTTTTCAAGGCATATTGTCAAGAAAAACAATAGAGTTCTCCGCCAGGCCCTGCCGATTTACAAGGGTCTAGATTACCCCAATCATGCCTGCCCAGACAGCGTTATGGACGCCACCATCGTCAGGTAACGGCTGCCCTTCCCATGGCACCGCCACCACGTCCGTTTTGCCCATCATCGCTCGTCTATTTGCGCTCGAACAGCGCCATGGACTCCAGGTGGCCGGTGTGCGGGAACATGTCGAGCATGCCGAGGCGCACCAGCCGGTAGCCCCCTTTCACCAGCACCTGGCTGTCGCGCGCCAGGGTGACCGGATTACAGGAAACGTAGACCACCCGTCTGGGTGAAAGTTTCACGACGTGCTCCATCACCTCGAATGCACCGGGACGGGCCGGATCCAGCAGCACCAGATCGAACCCTTCCCGTGCCCAGGACATGCCGGCGATGTCACCGTTCAAGTCAGCCTTGTAGAAGCGTGCGTTCTCGATGCCATTGCGACGGGCGTTCTCTTCGGCGCGCGCCACCATGGCCAGCTCCCCTTCGACCCCCACCACTTCGCGGGCCTGACGGGCCAGCGGCAGGGTGAAGTTGCCGATGCCGCAGAAGAGATCGAGTACCTTGTCATCCTTGCCCGCCTCGAGCCAGTTCAGCGCCTGCTCTACCATGCGCTGGTTGACCGGGCCGTTGACCTGGATGAAGTCACCGGGAGCGAATGCAAGAGACAGGCCATCCAGCGAGTAGGAGGGCGCAAACTGCTGGTGCAGCGGCTCAATCTGCTCGTCGGCCGCCTGCAGATAGAGGTCGATCCCCTGCGCCTCGGCAAACTCGATCAGCTGCGCCCGATCCGCCTCGGTCGGCCGGCCGGTATGGCGCAGCAGCATCAGGATCCCCTGCTCGGCCTGGATCAGCTCCGCATGGCCCAGCTCACGCTGGCTCTTGAGGCGGTTGAGGCATTCGCGCAGCGGGGCGATCAGTGCGGAGAGCGGTTCGGCCAGCACCGGGCAGCCACTGATCTCCACCAGATCGTTTGACTGGCGACGACGAAAGCCCACCCGGGTGCAGCGGCCGTTCTTGTCGAACTTGATGGCCAGCCGGCAGACCCGGCGATAGGCGCGGGACTCCCCGCCCAGCACGGGCTCAAGCGCCGGGGGCTGGATGTTGCCGAGCCGCTCGAACAGGCTGACCAGGCCGGCCTCTTTGGCGGCGCGCTGATCCGCCTCAGCCAGGTGCTGGGCGCTGCAGCCGCCGCACTCGCGGTAGTGGCTGCAGAAGGGGGCGATGCGATTGGCCGCCGGGGTCACCACCTGTTGCAGGGCGGCGTGGGCATACTGCTTCTTGTCTTCGAGGATGCGGGCCTTGACCTGCTCACCGGGCAGCGCCCCTTCGATGAAGATCGCCTTGCCCTGGTGGCGGCCGATCCCGACGCAGTGGTGATCCAGGCTGTCTACCGTAAATTCAATGCGTTGGGGCTGGGTGGGTTTCTTTTGGGGCTTGAAAAACTGGGCCATAAAACTTGGTGCCTATAGGTGGCTATGTCATGATTGTGGAATCTGCAGCAGGCTATTGTCCCACAAGAATAATAGTATGACCAAATACGGCCTGTGGGCCCGCACCCGCTCGTTTACGCCATTGCCAACCCTGCTCTTCGGGGGATCATCCGCATGACCAAATACGGCCTTCGGGCGCGTGTGCTGGCCTTTACCATCTTGCCGACCCTGATCATCGGCGGCCTGATGGCCGGCTATTTCACCTTCCACCGCTATCAGCAGCTGGAAAACAACCTGATCGATCAGGGCATCAACATCATAGAGCCGCTGGCCATCGCCAGTGAATACGGCATGACCCAGCACAGCCGCGAGTCGCTCAAGCGGCTGATCGGCCTCACCCACCGCAAGAACTCGCCGCTCATCAAGTCCATCGCCGTCTTCACCCAGGACAACCAGCTGTTCGTGACGTCCAACTACCACAGGGACTTCACCCGGCTGCGGCTGCCGGACGGCAGCCAGATCCCCGAGCTCACCAGCGTCACCCTCTATGGTGACGACATCATCTTGCGCACCCCGATCCAGGCCGAGACCAGCATGGACGGCTTCCCGCTGCCGAGCGACGTGGAGCCGCCGATGATCGGCTACATATCCATGCAGATGACCACCGATCGGGCCATGATCCTGCAATACCGCGACACCTTCTTCGCGGTGATCATGGTGCTCATCGGCATCGCCTTCAGTACCCTGTTCGGCTTTCGGCTGGTCAAGAGCGTGACCCAGCCCATCACCGACATGGTGCAGGCGGTGCACAAGATCAGGGAGGGGCGGCTCGATACCCGGGTCAGCGGTCAGCTCACCGGCGAGCTGGACATGCTGAAAAACGGCATCAACGCCATGGCCAAGGCGCTCTCGGAATACCACGAGGAGATGCAGCAGAACATCGATCAGGCCACCTCCGACTTGCGCGAGACGCTGGAGCAGATAGAGATCCAGAACGTCGAGCTCGACATGGCCAAGAAGCGTGCGCAGGAGGCGGCGCGGGTCAAGTCGGAGTTCCTCGCCAACATGTCCCACGAGCTGCGCACCCCGCTCAACGGGGTCATCGGCTTTACCCGCCAGCTGCTCAAGACCAGCCTGACCCCGAGCCAGACCGACTACATGCAGACCATCGAGAAGTCGGCACGCAACCTGCTCGGCATCATCAACGACATCCTCGACTTCTCCAAGCTGGAGGCGGGCAAGCTGCAGCTGGAGCACATCCCCTTCAGCCTGCGCGACACCCTCAACGAGACCATGCACCTGCTCGGCCCCAGCGCCCACGACAAGCAGCTGGAGCTCTCCCTGCAGGTGGATGCCGAGGTGCCGGACTACCTCACCGGAGACCCCATGCGCCTGCAGCAGGTGCTCACCAACCTCACCGGCAACGCCATCAAGTTTACCGAGCGCGGCAACGTGGACGTGCGCATCCAGCAGACCGGCAGCCTCAGTGGCAACAAGGTGCGACTCAACGTGCTGATCCGCGACACCGGCATCGGCATCTCGGAAGAGCAGCAGCGCCAGCTGTTCCAGGCCTTCAACCAGGCCGACTCGTCCATCTCCCGCCGTTATGGCGGCACCGGCCTGGGCCTCGTCATCACCCAGAAGCTGGTGCAGCAGATGGGGGGGCAGATCCGCTTCGAATCGGAACTCGGCAAGGGATCTGTCTTCTCCTTCAGCCTGGATCTGGAGGTTTCCCCCCTGCCCCAGACCGACCGGTTGCCGCTGGATCGCATCCAGGGCAAGCGGGTCTGGCTGCTGGAACCGGATCCCTTCAGCCACTCCGCCATCTGCGCCCTGCTGGCGGAGTGGCAGTTGCAAGTGCACTCCCTGACCGGCGACGACCCCTGGCCCGAGATGAGCAGCCAGGACATGGTGATCATCGGCAGCGGTACCCAGCACAGCCCGCAGCAGGTGGTAGCGCGCCTCGACGGGCTGGATGGCCAGCAGAACACCATAGTGCTGCTCAGCAGCCACGAGCCTTCGCTCTACGAGGCCATGCTGGCCCACGGTGCCCAGCACTGCCTCTCCAAACCCATCAACCATCGCAAGCTGCTGCACGCCCTGCTCTCCCCCGAGGCGGCGCGCAGCGCCCCGCTGCCAGAGCCCTCCCCGCGCAGCGTGCAGGAGATCAAGGTGCTGGCGGTGGACGACAACGCAGCCAACCTCAAGCTCATCGCCGCCATGCTCAAGGAGATGGTGAGCCAGGTGGTGGTGTGCAAGAACGGCAAGGAGGCGGTCAGACTGGCCCAGAGCCAGCCGTTCGACATCATCTTCATGGATATCCAGATGCCGATCATGGACGGCATCAGCGCCACCCAGGCTATTCGCAGCCAGTCCCTCAACACCGAGACCCCCATCGTCGCGGTCACCGCCCACGCCATTCCCGGCGAGCGGGAGCGGCTGATCCGCCAGGGCATGGACGACTACCTGGCCAAGCCCATCGACGAGGCCATGCTGGCCAAGCTCATCACCGACTTCGCCCATCGTCGCCACCAGAATCACGCCAGCCAGCAGATCGACTGGTCGCTGGCGGTGCGCCAGGCGGCGGGCAAGCTGGATCTCGCCAAGGAGATGCTGACCATGCTGATGACCAGTTTCGACGAGGTGGATCCGGTGCTGGAGGCTGCGCTCGCCGGCCAGGTGGAGGATAGCGAGGTGCTGGCCCAGCTCCATCGCCTCAACGGCGGCTGCGCCTACTCGGGGGTGCCTCGCCTGCAGCGGCTGCTCTCCCAGCTGGAGCAGCAGTTGCGAGACGGGGTGGCGGTGGCCGAACTCGAGCCCGAGTTGCTGGAGCTGCAGGATGCGATGGAGCAGGTGCGCCAGGAGGCTCCCCGCTATCTCGCCTGACAGGGTGGCCCGCTTTTTCTGACGCGGGCCCCGCCAGATGATAAAGTTGCGCCGTTTCCACAGGAGTCGACATGACCAACAACGATATTTTGCGCCGCCTGCGCTACGCCCTCAGCATCAGCAACGACCAGATGGTCGACATGTTCGCCAAGGGCAACCTGACCGTCACCCACACCCAGTTGCACGGCTGGCTGATGAAAGAGGCAGAAGAGGGTGAGGTGCAGGAGGCTGGCTTTGCCGCCTGCCCGGATTCGGCCCTGAGCCAGTTCCTCGACGGCCTGATCCTGGTGCGCCGCGGCGCGCGGGAAGATGCACCGCCCCAGGTGATCCCGAACCGGATCAACAACATGATCCTGCGCAAGCTGCGCATCGGCCTCAACTTCAAGGAAGAGGAGATGCTCGCCACCCTCAAGCTGGCGAACTTCAACCTCTCCAAGTCCGAGCTGAGCGCCCTGTTCCGCTCACGGGACCACAAGCACTACCAGGATTGCGGGGATCAGATCCTGCGCAACTTCCTCATCGGCCTCACCGCCAAGTATCGCGGCTGAACCATGGGCCGGCGTCTGCGCTCACCATCATCCCGCCTGCTGGCGGTGGGTGGGCGCCGTCGGCCATGGGGCAACTGCCGGCACTGGTATGCCCTCTGCCTCACCCTGCTGCTGAGCGCCTGTCAGCCAGCCCCCTATCGGCTCAACAACGACCATCAGAGCGCCAGCCAGAACGAGCGCATCGCCTTTCTGATCCTGCACTACACGGATGAAGACGATGAGCGTTCCCTGCGCCTGCTGACCGAGCCGGCCCATCAGGTGAGCGCCCACTACCTTATCCCGCGCGATACCCATGAGCGGCCGCTGCCGGTCTACCAGCTGGTGCCCGACAACCGGCGCGCCTGGCATGCCGGCCGCAGCCGCTGGCACCAGTATACGGGGCTCAATGCCAGCTCTCTTGGCATCGAGATCGTCAACCTCGGCTACCCGCCACAGGATGAGCTGCTGCCCGCCCACCAGCGGCGCTGGCAACCCTACACCCGGGCACAGATAGCCGCCCTCGGCGCCCTCGGCCGCGAGCTGGTCGAGCGCTACCAGATCCCTCCCACCCAGGTGCTGGCTCACAGCGACGTCGCCCCCGAGCGCAAGCAGGATCCCGGCCCCCACTTCCCCTGGCGCGAGCTGGCCCTGCACTACGGGGTGGGCGCCTGGCCCGATGAAACCCGGCTGGCCGAGCTGCGCCAGCAGCCGGTGCCTGCCTGGGATGCCCTCGGCTGGCAGCAACGGCTGGCCCGCTACGGCTATGGCGTAACCCCGAGCGGCAACTGGGACGAGCAGAGCCGCGCCGCCCTGCGCGCCTTTCAGCTCCACTTTCGGCCCGCGCTGGTCAGCGGTGAAGCGGATGGCGAGAGCCAGGCCATCCTGACAGCCCTGCTCGAGCGTTACTTTCCCGAGTCAGACTGACCCTCATCCCTACCGGTATCACGCCATTCTGCCCAAAGCAGAAGAACGCCGAACGTCAGGCCATCCTCCCTCCTCCTGCTCGAGCGTTATTTTCCCGCGCAACGCTGAGCTTCTCCCCGACCACGAAAGAGGGACGCCATGGCGTCCCTCTTTTGCATTCTCCGTCGAGTACCGATTCAGGCCTCCACCAGCAGCACCTCTATCCCGGCCTGGCGCAGACCGGCCAGGGTCTCGGCCGCGATGGCGTCGTCGGTGATCAGGGTGTGGATGCGCCGGGTATCGATGATCTTGTGCAGGCTCAGCCGGCCAAACTTGCTGGAGTCGGTCACGACGATGATCCGCTCGGCCACGTGGCACATGCAGCGGTTGAGCCTGGCCTCGTCTTCGTGATGGGTGCTGACGCCGCGCTCCAGATCGATGCCATCCACCCCGAGAAACAGCAGATCGAAGTGATAGTTCTGCAGGGAGAGATCCGCCTGGGCGCCGTAGAAGGAGAGCGACTTGCGGCGCAGGTGGCCCCCCGTCATCAGCAGCTCCACCCCTTCCGCCTCCAGCAGGGCATTCGCCACGTTCATGCCGTTGGTCATCACCACTATCTCCTGGTGATCGCGCAGGTGGCGTGCCACCTCCAGGGTGGTGGTGCCCGAGTCGAGAATGAGGCGGCAACCCGGCTGCACCAGGCTCGCCGCCATGGCGCCGATGCGCTGTTTGACCGGGGTGTTGAGCACGCTCTTGTCGGCGATGGTGCGCTCGGCCACCGGCTGGCCGGATTCACACAACAGGGCACCGCCGTAGGCGCGCACCGCCACCCCCTGTTTCTCCAGAAATGCCAGATCGTTGCGGATGGTGACGGTGGAGACCTGATAGTGGCCGGCCAGCTCGTTGACCTGAACGCTGCCATTGCTGCGCAGCTGTTGAATGATGCGCTCCCGTCGCTCGCTGGTACCGAGCACGCTCTTTTCGGTGATTTGCATAGTCTCTCTGCCGGAGTCCTGTGGTGAAAGTAGAGCTTTCACTTCGTTACGTTTCCCTATTAACACTCAGCCTCGATGGCAAATCAAGCTTTCATTGAATTGAAAAGTGCCGTCAGACTCCCTAAAACAGCCACAATCCTTTCGATTCATTTCTTTTTGTGATCTTGTTCAAGATGTGAACACGCTTTTATTTCGTTTCGAACGCCGTACGCCTAGGGTAAAGAAAGAAATCGAAAGCAAAGCATCTTGTTCAGGCCAAGAGGAAGAGGGAAATGAAATCAATGCTGGATCTGGTCGCACAACACAAGCAGGGGGAGCAGGTCGGGATCTACGCCGTCTGCTCCGCCCATCCGCTGGTGCTGGAGGCGGCCTTGCGACTGGCGGCGCAAGGAGACCAGCTGCTGCTGGTCGAGGCCACCTCCAATCAGGTGGATCAATTTGGCGGCTACACCGGCATGACACCGGCCGATTTTCGCGACCTGCTGCACCGGCTCGCCGCCGAGTGCCGGTTTCCCGTGCAGCGGCTGGTACTGGGTGGGGATCACCTCGGCCCCAACCGCTGGCAGAGCGAGCCCGCCGAACAGGCCATGGCCCACGCCGAGGATCTCGTCGCCAGCTATGTCGCGGCCGGCTTCAAGAAAATCCACCTCGACTGCAGCATGTCCTGCCAGGGGGATCCGGTGCCGCTGACCGACGAACTGGTGGCGGTGCGCGCCGCCCGGCTGGCAAGCGTGGCCGAGCAGACCGCCACAGAGCAGTTTGGCCACAGCGACCTGGTCTATGTGATTGGCACCGAAGTGCCGGTACCGGGCGGTGCCCACGAAGAGCTGGCCGAGCTGGCGGTCACCACGCCGGAGGCGGCGCACCACACCCTGGCCGCCCACCAGCAGGCCTTCGAGCAGGCCGGACTGGCCCAGCTCTGGCCGCGGGTGATCGGTCTGGTGGTGCAGCCCGGCGTGGAGTTCGACCACACCCACGTCATCGACTACCGCCCCGAGCGGGCCGCCCCCTTGAGCCGGATGATCGAGGCCTATCCCCATCTGGTGTTCGAGGCCCACTCCACCGATTACCAGACCCCGGATGCCTACCACCAGCTGGTGCGCGATCACTTCGCCATCCTCAAGGTCGGCCCCGCCCTCACCTTCGCCCTGCGCGAGGCACTGTTTGCCCTCGCCGCCATCGAGGAGGAGCTGGTGGTGGCCAAGGCCTGCTCGGGCCTGCGCCAGGTGCTGGAAGAGACCATGCTGGATCGCCCCGACTTCTGGCGCAGCCACTATCAGGGCAGCCCCAACGAGTGCCGGCTGGCCCGCGGCTACAGCTACTCCGATCGCATTCGCTACTACTGGCCCGACAGCCGGGTCGATGAGTGCTACGCCCGGTTGCTGGCCAACCTGGCCGCCGAACCCATTCCCCTGCCGCTGCTCAGCCAGCACCTGCCGCTGCAATACCGCAAGGTGCGCCAGGGCACGCTGTCGCCCCGGGTGCACGACCTCATTCTCGATCAGGTGCAGGAGGTGCTGCGCCAATACGCGGCGGCCTGCTGCGCCTCCCCCGCCAGCCACTCCCGGCTGACCCCGGTTGTATAAGGAGTTGTAGAGATGATCCTTGGTTATCCAGAAGAGACGCTGCGGTCGGCCAACGGCCTGGCCACCGCCCGTGAAATTCGCCAGCAACCCGCCACCTGGCGGGAGACCCTCACCATGGTGGAGGAGTGCCGCGCCACCATTGAACGCTTCCTGCTGCCCCTGCTGTCACGGGGCAACCTGCGGGTGATCCTGACCGGAGCCGGCACCTCCGCCTTTGCCGGCCGCGCCCTCGCCCCCTATCTCAGTGCCCGCCTCAACGGCCGCTTCGAGGCGATCGCCACCACCGACATCGTCACCGATCCGGGCGAATACCTGGCACAGGACTGCCCGACCCTGCTTATCTCCTTCGCCCGCTCCGGCAACAGCCCGGAGAGCGTGGCGGCGGTGGAGCTGGCCAGCCAGCTGCTGAGCGAGTGCCACCACCTGGTGCTGACCTGCAACGGCGAGGGGGAGCTCTATCGCCGCTGTCAGAAGGATGCCCGCTCCCTGGCGCTGCTGATGCCGCCCCAGACCCACGACCGCAGTTTTGCCATGACCAGCAGCCTGACCAGCATGATGCTGAGCTGTCTGGCGGTGTTCCTGCCGCGCCAGTTCAACCCGATCGCCAGCCAGCCGCTCATCGCGCTGGGGGACGCCATCCTGCCCCAGGCCGAACTGAAGGTGCCCGAGTGGGATCGGCCGTTGCCGGAGCGGGTCATCTACCTTGGCAGTGGCAGCCTGCAGGGGGTGGCCCAGGAGGCGGCCCTCAAGCTGCTGGAGCTCACCGCCGGCCAGGTGATGGCCATGCACGACTCCCCTACCGGCTTTCGCCACGGGCCCAAGTCGGCCATCAATCGGCAGACCCTGATCGTGCTGATGGTGTCCAACGATCCCTATACCCGCCAGTACGATCTGGACCTGCTCGGCGAGCTGCGCCAGGACGGCCATGCCGCCCGGGTGGTCGCCCTGGCCGACCGGCCGGATCCGCTCATCAGCGCCGGCGAACACATCTACCTGCCCACCCCCCTCAACGGTGACGACGCCGAACTGGCGCTCTGCTACCTGCTCTACGCCCAGTACTACGCCTTCCACACCGCGCTGGTGCTGGGCATCACCCCGGACAACCCCTGCCCGAGCGGGCGGGTCAACCGGGTCGTGCAGGGGGTCAACATCTATCCGTTCAACCAGCAAGGAGGCGTCTGATGCCGAACATAGTGCTGAGCCGTATCGACGAGCGCCTGATCCATGGTCAGGTCGGCGTGCAATGGGTCGGCTTCGCCGGCGCCAATCTGGTGCTGGTCGCCAATGACGAAGTCGCAGAGGACCCCATCCAGCAGAACCTGATGGAGATGGTGCTGGCGGAGGGCATCGCAGTGCGCTTCTGGCCGCTGCAGAAGGTGATCGACAACATCGGCAAGGCCGCCGAACGCCAGAAGATCCTGCTGGTGTGCAAGAGTCCGGCGGACTTTCGCACCCTGGTTGAGGGCGGGGTGCCCATCCCCCGCATCAACGTCGGCAACATGCACTACGCCGACGGCAAGCGTCAGATCCACAAGACGGTATCGGTGGACGAGTCGGACATAGCGGCGTTTCACGCCCTGCAGGACGCCCACGTCGCCTGCTTTGTCCAGGGGGTGCCGACCGAACCGGCACAGGACATTTTCAACCTCATCTGATTAAGGACAATTGTGATGGAAATCAGTTTGTTGCAAGGGCTCTTGCTGGGCATGCTGGCGTTCTTCGCCGGGCTTGACCTGTTCAACGGCCTGACCCACTTCCACCGGCCCGTGGTACTGGGCCCGCTGGTGGGCCTGATCCTCGGCGACCTGCCCACCGGCATTCTGGTGGGAGGCACCCTGGAGCTGGTCTGGATGGGGCTGGCCCCGCTGGCGGGGGCGCAGCCGCCCAACGTCATCATCGGCACCATAGTCGGCGCCACCTTCGCCATCACCACCGGGGTCAAGCCGGATGTGGCGGTCGGGGTCGCGGTACCGTTCGCGGTGGCGGTCCAGATGGGGATCACCTTCCTCTTCTCGGTGATGTCGGGGGTCATGTCCCGCTGTGACCGGATGGCGGAACAGGGGGATGTGCGCGGCATCGAGCGGGTCAACTACCTGGCACTGCTGGCGCTCGGCTCCTTCTACTTCCTGTGCGCCTTCCTGCCTACCTACTTCGGGGCCGAACACGCCAAGACCGCCATCGACGTGCTGCCCGCCCGACTCATCGACGGCCTCGGCGTCGCCGGCGGCATCATGCCCGCCATCGGCTTCGCCGTGCTGCTCAAGATCATGATGAAGAACGTCTACATCCCCTACTTCATCCTCGGTTTCGTTGCCGCCGCCTGGCTCAAGCTGCCGGTGCTGGCCATCGCCGCGGCCGCCCTGGCCATGGCTCTGATCGATTTCATGCGCAAGGACCCGGCAACACAAGCCCGCCCCATCCAGGAGGAAACTGAAGATGGCATCTAACAACACCGCCACCCGGCTGACCCAGGCGGCCGAGCCGCAACCGACCAGCACCGTCTCCGACGACGTCTACGAAGATCAGCAGCTGGGGGCCGAGCTGACCCGCCAGGACATCAACCGCTTCGCCTAGCGTTCCCTGCTGCTGCAGGCCTCCTTCAACTACGAGCGGATGCAGGCCTCCGGCTGGCTCTACGGCCTGCTGCCGGCACTGCAGAAGATCCACACCAACCCCAAGGATCTCTCCCGGGCGATGAAGGGCCACATGGGCTTCTTCAACACCCACCCCTTCCTGGTCACCTTCGTGATGGGGATTGTGCTGGCGATGGAACGCTCCAAGCAGAACGTCAACAGCATCCAGAGCACCAAGATCGCGGTCGGTGCACCGCTCGGCGGGATCGGTGATGCCATGTTCTGGCTCACCCTGCTGCCCATCTGCGGCGGCATCGGCGCCGACCTGGCCCTGCAGGGTTCCATCATGGGGGCTGTGGTCTTCTTTCTGCTGTTCAACCTGGTGCACTTCGGTCTGCGCTTCGGGCTGGCGCACTACGCCTACCGCATGGGGGTGGCCGCCATTCCGCTCATCAAGGCCAACACCCGCAAGGTGGGTCATGCCGCCTCCATCGTCGGCATGACGGTGATCGGCGCCCTGGTCGCCACCTATGTGCGGCTCGGCACCACCCTGGAGATCACCGCCGGCGATGCGGTGGTGAAGCTGCAGGCGGACGTGCTCGACAAGCTGATGCCCGCCTTCCTGCCACTGCTCTACACCCTGGCCATGTATGGGCTGATCCGCCGCGGCTGGAGCCCGCTGCGCCTCATCGTCATCACGGTCGTGCTCGGCATCGTCGGCAAGTTTGCAGGCTTCCTCTAATCCGGTGCCGGCACCAGGCCGGCCCTTTGCTGTAAAGGAACAGATTATGTTGGGCATCATCATTTGCGGACACGGCGGCTTCGCCAGCGGCATGGAACAGGCCATGCTGCAGATCCTCGGCGAGCAGGAGGCGGTGGTCGCCATCGACTTTCCCGAGTCCTCCACCACGGCCCTGCTGCAGGATCAGTGCGAAACCGCCCTGACCCAGGTTGAACGAGGGGATGGGGTGGTTTTTCTGACCGACCTGCTGGGGGGAACCCCGTTTCGGGTCGCCTCCACCCTGGCGCTGCGCCAGCCCGGGCGGGAGGTGGTCACCGGCACCAATCTGCAGCTGCTGCTGGAGATGGTGATGGAACGCGGCGAGCTGACCCCGTCCCAGTTTCGTGAACAGGCGCTGTGCTGCGGTCATCGCGGCCTCACCAGCCTGGTCGACGAGCTGGCGCGCGAGCGGGCCGAGACCCTGGCCGAGGAGGGGATCTAGATGGCAGAGCGGATCCGCGCCCGCCGCCTGCTGACCGAGCAGGGCTGGCTGACACACCAGGTACTGACCCATGAGGGGGGCGTCATCACCGCCATCGCCCCCATACCGGCCGACGACCCGGTGCGGGAGGTCGAGCTGCTGGTGCCCGCCCTCATCGATGGCCATGTCCACGGCGGGGCCGGCGTCGACGTGATGGACGAGGCTGCCGACGTCCTGGCCCGCCTCTCCCTTGCCAAGGCGGCAGAAGGGGTGGGCGCCTTCCTCGCCACCACGGTCACCGCCCCGCTGCCCGCCATCCTCAGCACCCTGGGCCGCATCGCCGATGCCATGGCGGGCCCCCTGCCGGGCGCACAACTGCTCGGCAGCTATCTGGAGGGGCCCTACTTCACCCCGGACAACAAGGGTGCCCATGACCCGGCCCTGTTCCGGGAGCTGGATCTGGCGGAGCTCGACCGGCTGCAACAGGCGGCGCGAGGCACCCTGAAGGTAGTCGCCCTCGCCCCCGAGAAAACCGGGGCGCTGGCCGCCATCCGTCATCTCAAGCAGGCCGGCATCCGGGTGATGCTGGGTCACTCCGCCGCCAACCACGACACCACCATGGCGGCGCTGGCGGCGGGGGCCTCCGGGCTGGTGCACTGCTTCAACGGCATGCGCGGCCTGCACCACAGAGAACCCGGCATGGTCGGCGCCGGCCTGGTGCATCCCGATGCCTGGCTGGAGCTCATCGCCGACGGCCACCACGTCCACCCGAGCGTGCTCAGACTCTGTCACTGCTGCGCCAGGGATCGCCTGCTGCTCATCACGGATGCCATGCGCGCCGCCGGCATGCCGGACGGCCACTACCTGCTCGGCGACTACCGGGTGGAGATGAAGGACGGGGTGGTGCGCACCGACACCGGCGGCCTGGCGGGCAGCACCCTCGCCCTGCTCGGCGCCGTGCGCAACATGGTGCAGCTGGCCGGCGTGCCGCTGGAGGAGGCCATCCGCATGGCTTCGCTGGCTCCGGCCCGGATGCTGGGGATGGAACATCGCCTCGGCTCGCTGGCCGTCGGCAAGCAGGCCAACCTGCTCGCCCTGACCGCGGAACTCAATCAACAACACATCTGGGTGGCGGGCCGGGAGATCCTCCCCACCCCTGCCCCGCTCTCTTTCCCTGAAGCTGGTGCCCGCCAGGGCGCCAAGGAGTCCTCATGTATCTGATCTCGTCCCACGAAATGCTTAAAGATGCCCAGCGCCGCGGCTATGCGGTGCCCGCCTTCAACATCCACAACCTGGAGACCGTCGAGGTGGTGGCCCGCACCGCCGCCAAGCTGAACTCCCCGGTGATCCTGGCCGCCACGCCGGGCACCTACCGCCACGCGGGGGTCGAGTACCTGGTTTCCATCTGCGCCTCGGCGGCCCACCAGTACCGCATTCCGCTGGTGCTGCATCTGGACCACCACGAGGACGAGCAAGATATCCACTACAAGGTTGAAGCCGGCATCCACTCCGCCATGATCGACGCCTCCCACCTGCCGTTCGAGGAGAACGTCGCCAAGGTGCAGCGGGTCGTCACCTTCTGCCACCGCATGGGGGCAAGCGTGGAGGCCGAACTGGGCCAGCTCGGCGGCCAGGAGGATGACCTCATCGTGGACACCGCCAACGCCCATCTGACCGACCCGGACAAGGCGGCCGAGTTCGTGGCGCGCACCGGCATCGACTCCCTGGCCGTCGCCATCGGCACGGCCCACGGCCTCTACAAGGAGGAGCCGCGCCTGGACTTCGAGCGTCTCGCCGCCATCCGGGCCAGGGTCGCGGTGCCGCTGGTGCTGCACGGCGCCTCCGGCATTCCCGACCGGGACGTGCGCCGCTGCATCGAGCTCGGGGTGTGCAAGGTCAACGTGGCCACCGAGCTCAAGATCGCCTTCTCCGATGCCATGAAGGCCTTCCTGGCCTCCCACCCGGATGCCAGCGACCCGCGCCAGTATCTGGTGCCCGCCATGGCCGCCATGGAGGAGGTGGTCGCCGCCAAGATCCGCATGTGCATGAGCGACGGCAAGCTGTAATCCCAAAGGCGGGCCCGCTGCGGCGAGCCCGCCTCCATCCCGGTATCACAGGCGAGGTTCTGCCGACTCACACCTCACTCACATCAACACATGGAGACACCCATGCACGCACGTACCGTCATGACGCTGCTGCTCATGCTGAGCCCCTTCGCCCAGGCCGAAACCCTGTCGCTGGAGGGTGACCAGTACCGTATCAAGGTCGAAACCGATGCCGGCAAGTTCCGGGAACTGACCTTCACCAATACCGCCAACGGCGATCTCATTCGCTCTGACAACCTGTTCGACATCAAGGGGACGGATGATCGGCTGACCCCCTCCGCCGATTTCAAGGTCACCGCATTCACCAAGAACGGTGACCGGATCGAGATGGCGTTGGAAAATGCCGACTTCGTGGTCAAGAGCGCCATCCGGCTGGGCCGGGACAAGCGCTACGCCAGCATCGACTTTGCCCTCGACACCCTCAAGAACGGCAAAAAGATCAACGGCTTCTCCATGCTTCCCTTCCACTCCCAGGCGCCGTTTGTCTATGGCGCCATCAACAGCTCGCCCATCGTCAGCGACAGCTTCTTCATTACCCCCCAAAATCCGCTGGTCAATACCCGGGCCTACGAGGGTGGCGTCAGCCAGCTGATCCCGCTCAAGCTGCCGCTCGCCCAGGGCAAGCCACTCAGCTATCGCACCTATGTCGGCACCTTTGGCGAGGGTCAGCTCAGGCGCGACTTCAACCGCTTCCTCAACGAGGCCCGCGATCGTCCCTACGCCCCCTACCTGCATTACAACTCCTGGCTCGACATCGGCTTCTTCAATCCCTACACGGAGGCCGAAGCACTCAAGCGCATCGATCAGTTCGGCGAGGCGCTGATCAGCCGGCGCGGCGTGCCCATGAACGGCTTTCTGTTTGACGACGGCTGGGACGATCGACTGGGCAACTGGGGTTTCAGCAAGGATTTCCCCAACGGCTTCAGCAAGCTCAAGCGCGCGGCCGAACGCTACCATGCCCAGCTCGGGATCTGGCTCTCCCCCTGGGGTGGCTACAACAAGCCAAGGGATGAGCGGGTCTCCCATGCCGCCGAGTTCGGCTACGAGCTGAGCGATGGCAAGTTCGCCCTCTCCGGCCCGGTCTACTACCAGAACTTCCACCAGAAGGTGATGTCGCTCATCAAGGATCAGGGGGTCACCCACTTCAAGTTCGACGGGACCGGCAATGCGGACAAGCTGATCGAGGGGAGCCGCTTCACCAGCGACTTCGATGCCGCCATCCATCTGATCGCGGATGCGCGAGCCGCCAATCCGAAGGTATTCATCAACCTGACCACCGGCACCACCGCCTCCCCCGCCTGGCTGTTCTTTGTCGATTCCATCTGGCGCGGCGGCGATGACATCAACTTCTACGGACCCGGCTCCAGGGTGCAGCAGTGGATCACCTACCGGGATGCCGAGACCTATCGCTCCATCGTCAAGAACGGCCCCCTGTTCCCGCTCAACTCCCTGATGCTGCACGGGCTGGTCTATGCCAAACAGGCCAAGCATCTGGATCGGCAGTCACCGCTGGACTTCGCCGATCAGGCCTGGAGCTACTTCGCCACCGGCACCCAGTTGCAGGAGCTCTATCTCACGCCAGAACTGTTGAGCGACCAGGACTGGGACCTGCTGGCCAAGGCGGCTCTCTGGTCGCAGCAGAACCAGGCCGTGCTGTTCGACAGCCACTGGATCGGCGGCGACCCCACCCTGCTGGCGGTGTATGGCTGGGCGGCCTGGAGTCCGAGCCGCGCCTTCATTACCCTGCGCAATCCCTCCAGCCAACCGCAGACATTCCTGCTGGAGCCTCAGCGCCAGCTGGAGATCCCGGCGGGCGAGGCCACCCGCTTCACGGTGCAGCCACGCTATGGCAGCAATGCCAGCGTACCGGCCACCCTCGATGCCCCCCGCCTCATCACCCTGGCACCGCTCGAGCTCATCACCCTGGAGCTGACTCCGGCGGGAGCCAAACCCGCTGCTGCGGAAAAATCCTGACCCAGACCAAGTTTGACCTGACAAAAAGGGACGCCGCGGCGTCCCTTTTTCTTCGTGCCGTGGGGCCCAGCCCCTGCCGACAGATCAGATCCCCTGACGGGCTTCCTGCATCAGCAGGCGCATGTCGCTGACCGCCTTGGCCAGGCCGTCGAAGGCGGCGCGGCCGATGATGGCGTGGCCGATGTTGAGCTCATAGAGCTCGGGGATGGCGGCGATGGCCTTGACGTTGTGGTAGTGCAGGCCGTGGCCGGCATTGACCTTCAAGCCCTTGCCAGCGGCATAGGAGGCACCGGCGGCGATGCGCTTGAACTCGGCGTTGCGCTCGGCATCCGTGGTGGCATCGGCGTAGCGACCGGTGTGGATCTCGATGAAGGGGGCACCGCTCGCGGCAGCCGCATCGATCTGGATGGGGTCGGCATCGATGAAGAGGGATACCTGGGCGCCGACGGCGGCCAGACGGGTCACCGCATCGGTCACCTTGTCCAGCTGGCCGGCCACGTCCAGCCCCCCCTCGGTAGTCACCTCGGTGCGCTTCTCCGGCACTAGGCAGACGAAGTGAGGCTTGATACGGCAGGCGATGCCGACCATCTCCTCGGTCACCGCCATCTCCAGGTTCATCCTGGTCTGGATGGTCTGGCGCAGGATCTCCACGTCACGGTCGGTGATGTGGCGGCGATCTTCCCGCAGGTGTACCGTGATGCCATCGGCACCGGCCTGCTCGGCCACGAAGGCGGCCTGTACCGGATCCGGATACTGGGTGCCCCGGGCATTGCGCAGGGTGGCGATGTGATCGATGTTCACACCCAGATAGATTTCGCTCATTGACGACTCCTTGAAGCTCTTCACTGTTAACTGTGCAGCTGGCGCCTTGGCACCAGCGCCGATATCCGTATGTCACGTGGGCGGTTGCAGGTTGCAACCCGCGGCAGAGGCACAAGGCCGGCAGGCGTTCAGCCCTGGCCTGCAACTCTGCGCTTTAAAAACAGCTCCCGGCTCTTCAACTGACGCCGTCCCAGATAGGGTTGCAGCGCCAGCCGGCTGAAACGCTTGGCCGCCTGCAACAGGGGGGGACTGTCGAAACGCCCCTCGGCAAAGGCCAGCAAGTGCGCGCCGAGAAACAGGGTACGGGGATCCGGCGCCCGCTCGCAAGCGACAAAGCCCAACTCCCGCTCGAAGCCGTAGAGCAGGGTTGGCTCAATCGGCGACTCGTCATCCGCCGTGTACTCGAAATCCACCGCATAACCCAGCGCCTGCAGCAGCAGGAACTCGAAGCGGCGCAGCGGCAGCTCCGGCGTCTCGCCGTCGGCCAGCGCCATGATGGCGCGGGCATAGGCATCGAACACCTCGGGGAAGGGGGTGTGCGCCTCCAGCAGGTAGTAGACCAGCTCGTTGAGATAGAGGCCGTAGAAGAGGCGATCGCCACCGAGGCGCAGGGAGTGATCCGGGCACTCGACCTGGGTGAGATTCTTGAGATCCCCCTTGCCACGCCAGGCGATGGTGAGCAGGGTAAAGGGTTGCAACAGCCCCTTCAGAGGCGAGCGTGGCCCGCGAGAACCGCGAGCCACCAGGGTAAAACGGCCACTATCCTGGGTGAAGACCTCGACCAGCTGGCTGGTCTCTCGATAGGGCCGACTGTGAATGACGAAAGCCGGGGTCAGCAATCAGTCGTCGCCATAGCCGAGACTACGCAGAGCGCGCTCGTCGTCGGCCCAGCCGGACTTGACCTTGACCCACAGCTCCAGGTGCACCTTGTTCTGGAACAGCCGTTCCATGTCGATGCGGGCCTCGGTGCCGATGGTCTTGATCTTCTCGCCCTTGTTGCCGATGACCATCTTCTTCTGGCCTTCGCGCTCCACCAGGATCAGGCCGTGGATGTGGTAGAGACCGTTCTCTTCCACCTTGAAGCGTTCGATCTCCACCGTCACCGAGTAGGGCAGCTCCTCACCGGTGAAGCGCATCAGCTTCTCGCGGATGATCTCGGAGGCCATGAAGCGGGAGGAGCGATCGGTTACGTAATCTTCCGGGAAGAAGTGGACGTTTTCCGGCAGCAGATCCTTGGCCCACTCGCGGATCTTCTCCACGTTGGTGCCCTTCTCGGCACTGATGGGCAGGATGTGGGAAAAGTTCATCTGCTGGCCCAGCCACTCCAGGTGCGGTAGCAAATCCTCTTTCTCTTTGACGTTGTCGATCTTGTTGACCGCCAGCACCACGGGACACTTGAGGTTGCGCAGTTTGCCCAGCACCATCTCGTCGTCCTTGGTCCAGTGGGTGCCGTCGACCACGAACACCACCATGGCAACGTCCCCCAGCGAACTGGTGGCGGCGCGGTTCATCAGGCGGTTGATGGCCCGTTTCTCTTCAATGTGCAGACCCGGGGTATCCACGTAGATGGTCTGATAGTTCTCCTCGGTGTCGATCCCCAGGATCCGGTGACGGGTAGTCTGGGGCTTCTTCGAGGTGATGCTGACCTTCTGGCCAAGCAGCTTGTTGAGCAGGGTGGACTTGCCCACGTTGGGGCGGCCCACGATGGCGACAAAGCCGCAATAAGTGCTATCTGTCATGACAGTTTTTCCAATGCTTGCTGTGCGGCGGCCTGTTCGGCCTTGCGACGGCTGGTGCCGACCCCGACCAGCGGACCATCCAGACCTTCCACCTCACACTGGACGGTGAACTCCTGGTTGTGGGCTTCGCCCTTGACGTTGGTCACTGTATAGGTCGGCAGGAATTTGCGGCTTCCCTGCAGAATTTCTTGCAGACGGGTCTTGGGATCCTTCTGCTCTATGCCCGGCTTGATCTCGTCCAGGCGACTGGCGTACCAGCCCAGCAGCAGGGTCCGTACCGTCTCAAGATTGGTATCCAGATAGACGGCGCCGATCACCGCCTCGACCGTGTCGGCCAGAATGGATTCACGGCGAAAACCGCCGCTCTTCAGCTCGCCCGGCCCCAGGATCAGGTGATCCCCGAGGTCGAACTCCCGGCCCAGTTCGGCCAGGGTCTTCTCGCGCACCAGGGTGGCGCGCATCCGGCTGAGATCCCCTTCCGCCGCCTGCGGGAAGCGGTGGAAGAGATCGTCGGCAATCACCAGACTCAAAATGGAGTCACCCAGAAATTCCAGTCGCTCGTTGTGACGGGAGCCGGCGCTGCGGTGAGTCAGCGCCCGGGTCAGCAGTTCTTGATCCTGAAAGACATGTCCGAGACGGGACTGCAGTCTGTTCATCTTGATATTCATTTACTTGATTCCGCCAATGCGGTTGAAGCGCACCCCTGTCGGTACCCAGCTCGGCAGCAGGGAGCCTTCTTCGCGCTCGAATTCAAAACTTATCCAGATAGCGACCGCCTTGCCCACCAGGTTCTGCTCGGGCACGAAGCCCCAGAAGCGGCTGTCGGTACTGTTGTCACGGTTGTCGCCCATGACGAAGTACTGACCTTCCGGTACGACCCACTCGTCGGGGTAGGTGCCGGGCTGGCGGTAGTAACGGCCGACCATATCGGGCATCAGCGGGTTGCGCAGGGTCTCGTGAGACACCTCGCCCAGCTGCTCGGTATAGCGGTCAAGCGGGATCCCCATCTGGGTAAATTCACCCCTTTGTTCAAACTTGACGTCGAGCTTCTGGAAGCCCGGGCACGTTTTCCCTTCCTGCTCCTCGCACTTGGGCCGGATCATCAGCTCCTTGTTGCGATAGATGACCCGATCCCCCGGCATGCCGACTACGCGCTTGATGTAGTCCACCCGGGTATCCAGCGGATACTTGAACACCACCACGTCGCCGCGCTTGGGTTCACCGGTCTCGAGGAACTTGGTATTGGTCACCGGATCCTTGAGGCCGTAGGCAAACTTCTCCACCAGGATGAAATCGCCCACCAGCAGGGTGGGCATCATGGAACCAGACGGGATCTGGAACGGTTCGAAGATGAAGGAGCGCAGGATCAGTACGAGGGTGATGACCGGGAAGACCCCGGCGGTCTGTTCGATCCAGACCGGCACGGGGGCCACCTTGGCCAGGGTTTTCTCGTCCAGATGGGCGCCGCCGTGGGCACGGGCCACGGCAATCTTGGCGGCTCGCTGCTTGGACCAGATCATCTTGTCCAGACACCAGATAACACCGGTGATCGCGCAGACCACCACCAGGATCAGGGAAAACGTGCTTGCCATCTATTAATCCTTTCCGACGTGGAGAATTGCGAGGAAGGCTTCCTGCGGCACGTCGACACGGCCCAGAGACTTCATCCGTTTCTTGCCTTCTTTCTGCTTGTTCAGCAGCTTCTTCTTACGACTCACGTCACCACCGTAACACTTGGCGGTCACGTCCTTGCGCAGGGCCTTGACGGTGCTGCGGGCGATGATCTGGTTGCCGATGGCTGCCTGGATGGCGATATCGAACATCTGGCGCGGGATCAGCTCGCGCATCTTCTCCACCACCTGGCGACCGCGATACTGGGCGTTCTCCTTGTGGGTGATGATGGCCAGGGCGTCGACCCGCTCGCCGTTGATCATGATGTCCAGACGGACCATGTCGGAGGTTTCGAAACGCTTGAAGCCGTAATCCAGCGAGGCGTAACCGCGGCTGGTGGATTTGAGGCGGTCGAAGAAATCGAGCACCACTTCCGCCATCGGGATCTCGTAGGTCAGTGCCACCTGCTTGCCGTGATAGACCATGTTGGTCTGCACGCCACGCTTCTCGATACAGAGGGTGATCACGTTGCCCATGTACTCCTGCGGCAACAGGATGTGGCACTCGGCGATCGGCTCACGCATCTCCTTGATGCTGGTGATGGCGGGCATCTGGGCCGGGCTGTCGATGTGGATGGTGGTGCCATCGGTTTGCTCGATCTGGTAGACCACGGTCGGCGCGGTGGTGATCAGATCCAGATCGTACTCACGCTCCAGCCGCTCCTGGATAATCTCCATGTGCAGCATGCCGAGGAAGCCGCAACGGAAGCCGAAGCCCAGCGCGGTGGAACTCTCCGGCTCGTAGAACAGGGAGGCGTCATTGAGCGACAGCTTCTCCAGTGCATCGCGGAAGGACTCGTAGTCATCGCTGGAGATGGGGAACAGACCGGCATAAACCTGCGGCTTCACCTTCTTGAAGCCGGCCAGCGCCTTCTCGGCACCGTGTTTGGCCAGGGTCAGGGTATCGCCCACCGGCGCGCCGTGGATGTCCTTGATGCCGCAGACGACCCAACCTACCTCGCCGCAGCCCAGACCGTCGGTGTCCACCTGCTTGGGCGTGAAGATACCGATTCGATCGACGCCCCAGGTCTGGCCGGTGCTCATTACCTTGATCTTGTCGTTCTTCTTGAGCGAACCGTTCTTGATCCGCACCAGAGAGACAACGCCCAGATAGGAGTCGAACCAGGAGTCGATGATCAGCGCCTGCAACGGGGCATCCGGATCCCCTTCCGGAGACGGGATCTTGGCCACGATCTCTTCCAGCACCAGATCGACGCCGAGGCCGGTCTTGGCGGAGCAGCGCACCGCATCTACCGCGTCGATGCCGACGATGTCCTCGATCTCTTCGGCAACCCGCTCTGGCTCGGCGGCCGGCAGGTCGATCTTGTTCAGCACCGGCACCACTTCCAGGTCCATTTCCATGGCGGTGTAGCAGTTGGCCAGAGTCTGTGCCTCAACCCCCTGGCCGGCATCCACCACCAGCAGTGCCCCTTCACAGGCCGCCAACGAGCGGGAGACCTCGTAGGAGAAGTCCACGTGGCCTGGGGTGTCGATAAAGTTCAGCTGGTAGGTGTTACCGTCTTGTGCCTGGTAGTTCAGGGTCACACTCTGTGCTTTGATGGTAATGCCGCGCTCGCGCTCCAGTTCCATGGAGTCAAGCACCTGAGCCTGCATCTCGCGGTCGGACAGGCCGCCACAAGTCTGGATCAGACGGTCCGACAGGGTCGATTTACCGTGGTCGATGTGCGCAATAATCGAAAAGTTACGAATGTGTTTCATCGAGCAAGAATCACTCAAAATTAGGTTAGGGCCGGATATGGAGGCAGGATTTTACTGGATAACCCGGTCGACGGCCAATCTTTAGTCGACGAAGCACCAGAAATAGCGGCCTGCACGGTCAGGAGAGATGGCGGGTGGGCAGGACCACTCCCAGCATGCGGGGACCATAGGCCCCCTGATCAAGCCGGTTGGAAAAGTAACGAACCAGTGAAAATCCGATAAGGCCCCCCAGCAGGCAGCAGAGGATGGTGACCCCCTCCCCCGCAGAGAGCAGGGGGGCCAGCCAGAGTTGCCCCAGCAGGGCTCCCGCCAGCAGACAGAACAGCGGCAGCACGTAGACCAGCGCGGCCCCCTGCAGGATGCTCGCCTGGGGAATGCCGAGCCTCACCTGCTGGCCGACGCTCACCTCGGCGGTGAGCGCCACTCGCAGTCGCTGCGCTTTCAATGGAAACGCCTTGGCCACCGTGCCGGTGCCGCAGTTGGACTGTTGATGACAACCGCTGCAGGCGGAGCGCCGTTCGCACTCCACCCAGGCATGTTCTCCATCAATGGCCACCACGGTCGCCAGCTCTTCGCTCATTCCACTCACAAGACGGTTCCACAATAACGAAAGATAGATTGACCCAATCTGAACACGACTGCCGGCCTTGGGCAAGCAGCCGCGTCTGACGGCTTACTGTACGGCCTCGTTGCGGGCCAGCGGCTGCACCGACTCGGCAATCCGCTTGGCGGTGTCGGCCGGCACTTCCCCGACCACGGTTATCTCGACCCCCACGTCATTGACGAAGCTCACCAGCGAAGTGGCGCCCTGGCGGATCAGTTGCTGGCGCACCGCCTGCTTGGGATCGACCCAGGCCACGTAGACCGAGAGATCCACCAGCCCGTCGGAGAGCATCATGTAATCCACCGGCAGACTGGTAGTCACCAGCTGGTGGCGATCCCGGGAGAGCACCTTGAAGCCTTCAGGCAGCCAGGTGAGGTGCCAGTTCAGCTGCTGCTGCGGCGCCGGATAGGCATCTTCCAGCGCCAGCGCCTGGGGCAGCTTGCTGCTGGCCAGCTTCACCAGCCAGGGGGCCGGCGCAGGGAGCCGATCCAGATCCACCCCCAACACCTGCTCGACCAGATTGCCTTCCCGATCCACCATGTCCACCCGCAGCAACAGGTTGCTCTGCTCGTCAATCCAGAGCACGAAGCCGTACTTGTCGGCCTCCTTGGGTACCAGCCGTACCACCTGAGCCACCAGCCCGGCAGCCCGGCTGCGGCCGGCCAGCACGGGATCATAACTCTCCAGCACCCGCGGCAGCGGCATTTTCACCAGGGTGGCCCATACGCCGGGGAAACGCGCCCCCTTGAGGGTGTAGGGTTCATGGGTATTTTCAAAAAAGGTGTACTCGTCCTGACGCTGCAGGTACTCGATGGTCTTGCCATCGAGATAGCTGAGATGAGCCACCTCCTTGCCATCGATCACGCCGTGGCTGAAGCGGATAGGCTCGAGGCGCCCCTGCCGGGCCTTGACCATGGACAATTCGAAATTCTGTTGCGAGACGGCACTCTGCATCTGCTGCAACAAGGCCTCGGCCGACTTGTCGTCGGCCGAGGCCTTGGCACTGATCAACAGGAGAGAGGCCAGCAAAATACGGCTGGACTGGCGCACGTTCTGATCCCTAATCCGTTATTCCTGAATCTGCTTGTCTTGCAGCAGACGCTGTTGCAACTGGTGGTCGCGCAAGAACGCGTTGATGCGTTCGCGCTGCTCCTGCATCTGCTGTTCGCTCAGCCCCTGCTGACGCTGGGTTGCGCGGTTACCGTCCTGCGGATAGTGCACGCTCACCGGCGAGGCGCTGCCACCCACCGGAATGGTGTTGAGTACCGGGTTGGCTGGCACACCGTCCTGCCCCTGATACTGCTGCACCCCGAAGATGACGGCGGCAGCGACCGAGGCGGCGATGGCGTATTGTCCAACCTGTTGGCCGGCACGACGCAGGAACGGCACTATCGTGGCGGTCTTGGCGGTACCCGGCTGCGGTGCGGCTGGTTTGCTCTCCACCGGCTTGGGCGCCAGTATGGTGGGCTCATCTTCCAGCGCAGCCATGATGCTGTCGCTCAGATCCAGTTGCAGATTGACCGGCAGGTCCCCCCGCATGGCATCACCGATCAGGTGGTAACGAGACCAGGTCTCTTGCAGAGCCGGATCCGTTCCCAGCTCGTTCAGAACCTCAACATCGCTCAAGTCACCGTCCATCAGGGCCGAGAGTTGCTCTTTATTTGCCATAAGTTAACCTGTCTTTCCCCAGTTTAATTCTCGATCAGAGGTTGCAGCTTTTTATCGATTGCTTCCCTCGCCCGGAAGATGCGGGATCTCACCGTACCCACCGGACAATCCATGATTTCGGCAATCTCTTCATAGCTCAGCCCTTCCAGTTCGCGAAGGGTGATAGCTGTCCTCAAGTCTTCCGGCAAAGCTTCTATGGCAGAAAACACGGTGCGCTTGATCTCGTCGGTCAGCGTCAGGTTTTCCGGGGTAGCCACCTCTTGCAAGGCTTCGCCACCGCCATAGTATTCTGCCTCTTCCGCCTCTACGTCACTGCTGGGCGGCCTGCGCCCCTGAGAGGTCAGATAATTCTTGGCCGTGTTCACGGCAATTCGGTACAACCAAGTGTAAAAGGCGCTCTCGCCACGGAATGTCGGCAGCGCGCGGTAAGCCTTGATGAAGGTCTCCTGCGCTACATCCGGTACATCACCCGGATTGTTGACATACCTGGCCACCAGGTTGACCACCTTGTGCTGGTATTTTTTTACCAACAGGTTGAATGCATTTTTATCGCCACGCTGGACCCGTTCAACCAGCTGTTCGTCCAGTAGATTCTGGTCGCTCATCAGAGCCGTAAAACCCCCATCAGGTTATCGTTTTTCTTTTCCGGCCCTTCCTAAGCGCACAAGTTCAGACAGGAGGAATCAGGGAAAGTTCGCTTGCATTGAAAAAAATGTGACGCAGGCTGCATCACCACCCTCGCTTGGGCTACCATGGTGCCAGTTCTTAATCCAGGCCAATGATACTTATGAAAGCAAGTGTTGAATACCTTTGCGACGTACTGATCATTGGCAGCGGTGCCGCCGGTTTGTCTCTCGCGTTGCGATTGGCAGACCAGGCCAAAGTCCTGGTTCTGAGCAAGGGGCCCATCAGTGAAGGGGCCACTTTCTATGCGCAAGGAGGCATCGCTGCCGTGTTCGACGAGACCGACAGCATCGAATCCCACGTGAGCGACACGCTCAACGCCGGGGCCGGGTTGTGTGACCCGGCCGTGGTGGAGTTCACCGCCCGCAACGCCCGCGACTCCATCCAGTGGCTGATCCAGCAGGGGGTCCCCTTCGATCAGGAGGAGGACGCCGAGGGCGAATCCCACTATCACCTGACCCGTGAAGGGGGCCACAGCCATCGCCGCATCTTCCACGCGGCCGATGCCACCGGCAAGGCGGTGCAGCTCACCCTGATCGACCAGGTGCGGGCCCACCCCAACATCCAGCTGATGGAGCGTTTCAACGCGGTCGACCTCATCACCACCCGCAAGCTGGGTCTGCCGGGCAACCGGGTGCTGGGCGCCTATGTCTGGAACCGCAACGCCGAGCAGGTCGAGGTGGTGCGTGCCCGTTTCGTGGCGCTGGCCACCGGTGGTGCCTCCAAGGTGTACCAGTACACCTCCAACCCGGATGTCAGCTCCGGTGACGGCATCGCCATGGCGTGGCGCGCCGGCTGCCGGGTGGCGAACCTGGAGTTCAACCAGTTCCACCCCACCAGCCTGTTCCACCCCGACGACCCCAACTTCCTGCTGACCGAAGCCCTGCGCGGCGAGGGGGCCTATCTGCGCCGCCCCGACGGCAGCCGCTTCATGCCCGACTTCGACGAACGGGCCGAGCTGGCACCGCGCGATATCGTCGCCCGTGCCATCGACCACGAGATGAAGCGGCTCGGTGCCGACTGCATGTATCTGGACATCAGCCACAAGCCGGCCGACTTCATCATCAAGCACTTCCCGACCATCCATGAGCGCTGCCTTGCGGTCGGCATCGACATCACCAAGGAGGCGATGCCCATCGTCCCTGCCGCCCACTACACCTGCGGTGGCGTGATGATCGACAACAACGGCCAGACCGACATTCCCGGCCTCTACGCCATCGGCGAGGTGACCTACACCGGGCTGCACGGCGCCAACCGGATGGCCTCCAACTCCCTGCTCGAATGCGTGGTCTATGCCCATCAGGCGGGGGCCGACATCCTGGCCAAGCTGCCGACGAGCGTGGAGCCGCCCCGTCTGCCGGTGTGGGACGAAAGCAAGGTGGAAGATTCGGATGAGCTGGTGGTGATCCAGCACAACTGGCACGAGCTGCGGCTGATGATGTGGGACTATGTGGGGATAGTACGTACCAACAAACGTCTGGCCCGCGCCAAGCGCCGCATCGACCTGCTCAAGCAGGAGGTGCAGGAGTATTACGCCAATTTCCGGGTCTCCAACAACTTGCTGGAGCTGCGCAACCTGCTGCAAGTGGCCGAGCTCATCGTCAACTGCGCTCTGCAGCGCAAGGAGTCGCGCGGCCTGCACTACAACCTGGACTACCCGGACATGCAGCCGGACTCCAGGCCGACCGTGCTGACGCCGGAGCGGGATTGATCTTTTTGCTCAGCAATGAGCCTGAAGGTCCCGCAGCCTGCACTGCTGCAACCCGGACTACGCGGACATGCAGCCGGACTCCAAGCCGACCGTGCTGACACCAGAGCGGGATTGATCTTTTCGCTCAACAATGAGCCTGAAGGTCCCGCGGCCTGCACTGCTGCAACCCGGACTACGCGGACATGCAGCCAGACTCCAGGCCGACCGTGCTGACGCCGGAGCGGGACTAATCTCTGCCGCAAGCAATAAGAATCAACATCCAGATGACCTCGCTCCGGCGGGGTCATCTGTTTTATGGGGAAGATAGGCTAGCGGGTCTGCAGGGAGAAGTGGATGGCGCGAGCCAGCGTGCGGTAGTGGGCCGGTGCCAGCGCATCGCTGAACAGCCAGAGCCGGCTGGCGGGACGCTCCACCGCTACCAGCTGCAGCCAGAGTACCCCGGGCCAGATGCGGCTGCCCGCCCCCAGCTGATAACGGTTGCCCTGCCAGCTGAGCCACTGACCGTCCCACTCCAGCACGCCGGTCATCCGGCTCGTGTCGAGCCAGGCGCGCCACAACCCCAGACCCCAGCAGGGCAGCAACAGGGCCCACTGCCAGCCGTGGATCAGGGCGGCCAGTGGCCACAGGATCAGCAGAAACAGCGACAACAGCAGCAGACGCTGCTGCCTGGAGACGGTGACGGGCATCGACACCCGTACGGATGGATCAACGCTGGCGATCGTGACGGGCCTGATTGCGTTCCAGGATCAGCGGGATCATGGCGGCGAAGGCGGGGTCTTCCGGCACGCCGTGGCCCATGCTCCAGCGGAACAGCTCCGGATCCTCGCACTCCAGCAGGCGGATGAAGGTCTGCTGATCGGCCTCGCTCAAGCCATCGAACTCGTGCTCGAAGAAGGGCATAAAGATCACATCCAGCTCGAGCATGCCACGGCGGCAGGCCCACTTCAGGCGGGATTTTTCAATTGGGCTCAACATGGAACTCTCCTTACAAAGACCCGGCGATGGTACCAGCTGGATTTTCCGGCTGACAAACATTCCTTACGTCTTTACCATGCAGGTCACATACTTTCTGTCTCTGGAATGCCATCGTGAGCCTGCCAATCCTTCCTGCCGAGCCAACCCTGTTCCCTCTGACCGACCTTGCCATCACCAGCCTGAGCGGCCCGGATCGTGCCAAATACCTGCAGGGTCAGGTCACCTGTGACGTCAACGCCCTGCAGCCGGGCCAGCACACCCTGGGCGGCCACTGCGATCCCAAGGGCAAGCTGTGGAGCGATTTTCGCCTGCTCTGCCTGAGCGATCGCCTGCTGATGCTGACCAAGCCGTCGGTGCTGGCCCGCCAGCTGCCCGAGCTCAAGAAGTTCGCGATCTTTGCCAAGGTCGAGATCAGCGAGAATCACGGCCAGGCGGTCGGCGTGGCCGGTCAGGGAGCCGATGGCTGGATCGCGGGGCAATACGACCTGCAGCAGAGCGGCCTCATCGAGGGTGGCATGGCGGTGCGGATCGAAGCCGATCGCTGGCTGCTGGTCAGCGAACAGCCGCTGGCGCTGGCCCTGCCCAGCGGCCCCGAGTCGCTCTGGTGGGGACTGGAGATCAAGGCCGGCATCCCCCATCTGGAGGCGGTTCATCAGGGTGAGTACATTCCCCAGATGCTCAACCTGCAGGCGCTGGATGGCATCAGTTTCACCAAGGGCTGCTACATGGGGCAGGAGACGGTGGCCCGCGCCAAATATCGCGGCGCCAACAACCGCGCCCTGTTCGTGCTGAGCGGCACCGCCACTACCCCGGTTACCAGCGGCGACACCCTGGAGATCCAGCTCGGTGACAACTGGCGCCGCAGCGGCATGGTGCTCAACGCCTGGCAGCAGGATGGCGAGCTGTGGCTCACCGCCGTGCTGCCCAAGGACACCGAGGCCGACGCCCACTTCCGGCTCAAGCAGGAAGAAGGCTCAAGCCTGACCCTGCAGCCCCTCCCCTATCAGCTGACCGAGTAAGCGAAGCCAAGCGCCCTGCTAGCGCACCCGCGCCAGCAGGGCCTCCTTCAGCCAGCGCCCCGCCTGCCCGAGCGGGCGGGCGCGATGCCACTGCAGCTCCAGCGCCAGCTCGGGCTGAGTGATAAAGTCCGGCTTGAGCACCACCACCTCGCCCCGAGCCAGCGGCCGGTGCAGCAGAAAATCGGGCACTGCCGCCCACCCCAGCCCCAGTTTCACCAGCTCCAGGATCCCGAGATCCCCCTCCACCCACCACACCTGCGCCGACAGGCGAAAGCGATGGCGCTCCGTCCCCTCCCGTCGCCCTGTCACCAGCAGCTGGCGAGCCCCCTGCAGATCGCTCTCCCGCAGCGGCGCCTTGTGGGCCAGCGGATGCTCGGGGGAGACCACCAGCGGCATGGCGACGCCTCCCAGCGAGCGGGCCACGATCTCCTGCTGCGGGTGCTCCTTCTGATAGCTGATGCCGAGCTGGGCGCGGCCGCTGATCAGCATCTCGGTGAGATCCTCCATCAGCGGAAACAGCAGCTCCAGCTCAACCGTCGGGTAGTGGGTGGCGAACTCCTCCAGCACGGCGCCGAGCCAGGGCAGGTGGGAGTCATCATCGATGGCCAGGGTCAGGCGCGACTCGCCGGCGATGGCCTGCAAGCGGGCGCTCTGGGCCAGCAAGATGCCGGCCTCCTGGCTGATGCGTACGCCCGCCTCGGTCAGCACCGGATAGCGCCCGCTGCGATCGAACAGCTCCAGCCCCAGATCTATCTCCAGATTGGCGATGGCGGTACTGACTACCGACTGCGCCTTGCCCAGCTGACGCGCGGCCGCCGAGAAGGAGCCTGCCTGTGCGGCGGCCAGCAATACCCTGAGTTGTTCCAGCGATGGGTTCATCATCCTACTCCTGCAAATGCGGCAATCCATCTATTTTAGCGATGGATACCAACGTGAAACTATCAATAAATAGCGATAGATTGCCAACCAGTCAGTCAACATAGCGGTTTAAAGAGAGGAATTTATGCGTACCCGCAATGACCGTATCCGCCACGCCATCGGCTTTGAAGTGATAGGTCTGCTCATCGCAGCCCCCCTGGCCAGCTGGATCACAGGCATCGAGCTCAGCCACATGGGGCCGCTGGCCGTCCTGTTCTCGGTACTGGCCACCGTCTGGAACTATGTCTACAACATCGGCTTCGACAAGCTGCTGCTCAAGTACCAGGGTCACCCGCACAAGACCTTGTGGCAGCGCGTGGTCCATGCGTTCGGCTTTGAAGGTGGCTTCATGGCGCTCACCCTGCCGGTCATCGCCTGGTGGCTGGATCTCGCCCTGCTGGCGGCACTGGCGCTCAACATCGGCTTCGTGACCTTC
This sequence comes from Aeromonas sp. A35_P, assembly GCF_002259925.1. Taxonomy (NCBI): domain Bacteria; kingdom Pseudomonadati; phylum Pseudomonadota; class Gammaproteobacteria; order Aeromonadales; family Aeromonadaceae; genus Aeromonas; species Aeromonas sp. A35_P. The sequence goes on from NZ_NEVB01000111.1 coordinate 87,760, forward strand.
TATCTGGTCTACGCCTTCGTCTACAACTGGAGCTACGACAAGGTGTACCCGATCCCGGGCCAGTGGCAGCAGAACGCACTGGGTTGAACAACGGCAAAAAACGGTAGGAAAAACGAGGCACCATCATGCAAGGGGCATGATGGTGCTGGGGGAGGACAAGCCCGGCGGGCCTGCCGCGTCGTTCAGGCTTGTGCCTTCAGCTCTTCGGTCTGGGCCTCTGCCTCGGCCTCCTGGGTCAGCATGGCCTCAAGGTCGCTCTGGTACTGGGTCAGCAGACGCTGGGCCGCCACCATGTCGCCCTTGTGCAGGCGCTCGAACAGATGGTGTTGCACCACGCCGTTGAGATACTCCACCGTGACCGGTTGCTCCAGGGTCTCCAGCAACTCCTCTTTTTCCAGCTCGGCATTGATTTCATCGGCACTGGTACGCAGCAGACCGGCCAGTTGCACCAACATACGGCGCTCACCTTCGCGCAACAGGCTCAACATGCGGTTTCTCTGCTGCTCATTCTGTTGGGTCATACATTTCCTTACGTCGAATGGGAACAAGCCCGCTCATTCTGCCTTGTCGCTCTGACAGCGTCTATCTCATGCCCCCCACTTATTTTCATGTCGCAGCCACAAAGTGCGCCAGATGCTATTTGACCCGTCGCTAGGTATAGTAGCCACTGGTTTGCGGGCTCCTTGCCGCCCGGTACGGACGAGAAATTTCACCATGACTGACGCCATTCTGGTGCTTTGCACCTGCCCGGATGAGGCCAGTGCCGACCTCATCTGCGAACAACTGCTCGACCGGCGGCTGGCGGCCTGCATCAGCCAGCTGCCCGGCCTCACCTCCGTCTATCGCTGGCAGGGCCGGATCGAGCGGGCCACGGAGATCCAGCTCATCATCAAGTCGCAAGCGGCCCTGTTCGAGCAGCTGCGCCAGTGCATCATTGCTCATCACCCCTATGAGGTGCCGGAGATCCTGGCGCTCCCCACCCATCAGGGTCACCAGCCCTATCTCGACTGGATAAAACAGGAAACCTCATGACGCCGTTTCGCCTGCTCTCCCCCCTGTTGTTGCTCTGTGCCCTGCTGGCCGGGCTGGGCTCGCTGCCGGCCCGGGCCAGCAGCACGGATCTGCTGAGCGCCCTCGGCATCGAGGCCAGTGCCCAGCCCAAATTTCTGAAAGTGGACGAGGCGTTCGTCCTCGAGAGCGAACAGCAGGGCAACCGGCTGCTGCTGCGCCTGCGCATCGCCGACGACTACTACCTCTACCGCCACCGCTTCAGCTTCCAGGGCGAGAACCTCACCTTCGAGGAGCCGGTGCTGCCCGCCGGCACCGATCATGAAGACGACTTCTTCGGCAAGACCCAGGTCTATTATCGGGAGGTGCAGATCCCCGTCACCCTGACCGAGGCGGGCCAACAGGCCAGCCTCAAGATCAGCTATCAGGGCTGTACCGACGGCCTCTGCTATCCCCCGACCGACAAGCGGATCGCCGTCGAGCCCCTCGTGGCCGAACCGCCGCATGACCAGGTCGATGCGCCCACGCCGGCCCCGGCCAGCAGCCAGCAGGATCAGCTGGCGGCCGCCCTCGGCAGCCAGGGTTTCTGGCTCAGCGTCGCCGCCTTCTTCGCACTGGGGCTCGGCCTCGCCTTCACCCCCTGCGTCTTCCCCATGTATCCCATCCTGACCGGGATCATCGCCGGGGCCGGCCATCACCTCTCCACCCGCCGCGCCTTCCTGCTCTCCTTCGTCTACGTGCAGGGGATGGCGGTCACCTACACCCTGCTCGGGCTGGTGGTGGCGTCGGCAGGCTTGAAATTCCAGGCGGCGCTGCAGCACCCCTATGTGCTGATCGGGCTCTCGGTGATGTTCGTGCTGCTGGCCCTCTCCATGTTCGGGCTCTACACCCTGCAACTGCCGAGCAGCCTGCAGACCCGACTCTCTGGTCTCTCCAACCGCCAGCAGGGCGGCTCCGTGCTCGGGGTCGGCATCATGGGGATGATCTCCGGCCTGGTCTGCTCCCCCTGCACCACGGCCCCCCTCTCCGGCGCCCTCATCTACGTGGCCCAGAGCGGCGATCTCTGGCTCGGCGGCGCGGCCCTCTACACCCTGTCGCTCGGCATGGGACTGCCGCTGCTGCTGCTCGGCACCTCGGGCGGCAAACTGCTGCCCAAGGCGGGCGCCTGGATGGACGTGATCAAGCAGCTGTTCGGGTTTGCGCTGCTGGCGGTGCCCATCCTGCTGCTCTCCAGGCTGTGGAGCGATCAGGTCACCACCCTGGCCTGGCTCGGCTGGGGGCTGCTGCTGTGCGGCTACCTCTACCATCACAATCAGCACCAGAGCCATTCGGTGGGCCGCAGCCTGCGCGGCTTCGTGCTGCTGCTGGCGATGATCAGTGCCGTGGTGGTGGGCAAGGATCTGCTGCTGCCCTCCCCGGGCGCCAGCGCAGCCGCCCAGACCGAGGCACCGGCCTTCATCCGCATCAAGACGCTGGACGATCTCAAGACCCAGCTGGCCGCCGCCCACGGCAAGCCGGTGCTGCTCGATCTCTATGCCGACTGGTGCGTGGCCTGCAAGGAGTTCGAACACAAGACCTTCAGCGACCCCGCCGTGCGCGCGCGCTTCGGCCAGATGGTGCTGCTGCAGGCGGACGTCACCGCCAACGACGATGCCGATGTGGAACTGCTCAACGGTCTCAACGTGCTGGGGCTGCCGACCCTGATCTTCTTCGACCGCACCGGCAACGAGGTGAGCGGCCAGCGGGTGACCGGCTTTATGGGGCCCGCCGAGTTCCTCGGCCAGCTGGACAGGATTGGCAATGCCAACTGAGCTGCGTCAGCTGCAGGCAAGCGATGCGCCCGCCCTGCAGCGGCTGTTCGAGCTGACGCCAGCCTATCAGGCGGCGATAAGTCACTCACCGCTCTGCGCCCGGGCAGCAGAGGAGGCGCTCACGGCCTGTCCGCCGACGCTGCCCTTCTCTGCCAAACAGGTGATCGGGCGCTGGGAGGCGGGGGAGCTCACCGCCGTGCTCGATCTGCTGCGCGGCTATCCCGAGCCCACCACCGCCTATCTGGGGCTGCTGCTGGTGGGCGAGCCCTGGCAGGAGGCCGGCCGCGGTCAGGCGCTTTATCTGCACGCCTGCACGCTGGCTCGCGCCTGGGGCGCAACCCGGCTGCGCCTGTCGGTCATTGCCAGCAATGAGGTCGCCTTGTCCTTCTGGCAGCACCGAGGGTTCACCGAGTGCTATCGTCGCGAGCTGGCCGGCTACCGGGCCGAGGCAATCGTGCTGGAGCGTGCCATCGACCCTGCCCCTTCCGGGCACGCCCCCTCCCTCTCGCCCCTTACTGACTGATTTTTCTGGCAATCCCTTGTATATGGTCGGCAGCATGGCAAAATTTGCCCTTTCCCGTCTCGTTCGTCCGGAGTTTTGATGAAAAAGTGGTTCATCCCCCTGCTGGCCCTCTGGCTCTATGGCTGTTACGCAGGTCCAGGTGAAGAGGCAATCCGGACCCAGGTCACCGCCAAGTTGCAGGCAAACACCGACGCCAATCTGTTCGAAATCAGTGACTTCGCCATCCTGGACAAGGAAGAGCGCATGGAGGGGGTCAATCTGGTCAAGGTGAGCTACCAGCTCCACTTCAAGCAGGGGCTGGAACAGCTGCAGGTGTTGCACGACGAGGATCTGGTCTATGACAGGGTAGGCCCCTTCCAGCAGGAGATGGGGCTGATGGAGCTGGAACGCAAATACGGCGAATTCGAGGCGGGCCAGGTGCTGCCGCAGCAGGCCGAAGTGTGGATGATGAAGACCGAACAGGGCTGGCGTCTGGCCGAGCCCGCTCACTGACGCGGCCCCGGCCAGGCAACCCGGGCCGACTCAGGCCTGGGTATCCACCATATAACCCTTCCGGTCGGGCGCGTCGCTCGGGATCTTGCTGGCAAAGGCCGACAGCAGATCCTTCAGAGTCACCCCGCTACCGCTGTTGCCGCTGCTCTCCAGCAGGCTGGAGAATTGACTCTGCAGGGCGCTCACCTCGCTGCCAGGCTCCCCTTCCCCATCCAGCTGACCCAGCAGGCTCTGCAGATCCAGCTTCATGGGATTGTCATTGCTGCCAGTGGCGATGGCCTTGCTCCCCTCCTGCTGAGCGTGCAGGGCATCCATCAGGCTCGCCATGAAGGAATCGAGTGAACCACCGCTGGCGGCGGTACTCTCGGTACTCTCACCGCTCTCTTCCTCGCTCTTGCCCGACAGGCCTAGCTCGGCCAGCACCGACTTGAGATCCTGCTCCATCTTGTTGCTCGCACCGGGGGGCGGCGGGGGCGGCATCTCTGGTCTCTCCTGCCGTTCGCCGCTGCGCGTTGCCAGCAGTTGCGCCAGCGAGCCGACGCTTCCCGCGGCTGTTACGTTTGTTGTCATTGTCCTGATCTCCTGAGCGGGGCCGCCGCTGACCCTCAGCGGCTCGAACCCCGTTCACAGATGGCAAACCCCGCGCCAATCCGGTGTATTCCTCTGATCAGCACAAGAAATTGGCGCACGATGGATTTTTGACAACTCCGGCTATAAAGCGAGGCAACGGCAGGATAAATCCGGCTGGCCGGCAAACGGGGCGGCAACCGCTTGCCGAGCCGTGGCAAGCCCTGACTCGCTTAGAACAGATCCTTGAAGCGGTACCAGAGCATCCCCAGCGCCAGCAAGGGCGAGCGCAGCGCCGGACCGCCTGGGAAGGTCATGTGAGGCACGCGGCCAAACAGATCCAGCCCCCGGCCATCCCCCCTGATCGCCTCCGCCACCAGCTTGCCCGCCATGTGGGTAGCATTGAGGCCGTGGCCGGAATAGGCCTGGGCATAGAAGACGTTGGGCTGCTCCGCCAGACGGCCGATCTGGGGCAGCCGGTTGGCCCCTATGCCTATCATGCCGCCCCACTGAAATTCGATGGCGGTCTCCGCCAGCTCGGGAAACACCCGCAGCAGCTTGGGCAGCATGAAGGCCTTGATGTCGCGAGGATCCCGGCCCGAATAGTTGCAGGCCCCGCCAAACAGCAGCCGGCCGTCGGCGGAGAGACGGTAGTAGTCGAGCGCCACGTTCTGATCGCACACCGCCATGTTCTGCGGCAGCAGGCGCTGGCGCAGCCGTTTATCCAGCACCTCGGTGGCGAGGATGTAGGAGCCCGCCGGCAGCACCTTGCCCCCCAGCTCGGGGTTGAGGTCGTTGAGATAGGCGTTGCAGCCGATCACCAGGTAGTCGGCGCTGACCCGGCCATGGGCCGTGGTGACCTGCAACCGATCGCCATAGTCGATGTGCACCACTCTGGAGTGCTCAAACAGCGCCACTCCCAGGCTGGCTGCCGCGCGCGCTTCACCCAGCGCCAGGTTGAGGGGGTGCAGGTGGCCGGAGCCCATGTCGATCATGCCGCCGATGTAGCGATCCGAGCCCACCACGCTATGTATATCTTCGCGCGCCACCAGTTTCAGCTCGTGCCGGTAGTCGAGGCTCGCCAGGTGCGCGAGCTCGTCTTCGAAGCCGGCCAGATGGCGCTGGCGAGTGGCCAGATCACAGTAGCCCCAACGCAGGTCACAGTCGATGTTGAAGCGCTCGATCCGCTCGCGCACCAGCTCGACCGCCGCCAACCCCATCAGGTCGAGCTCACGGACCCCCTCTTCACCAATCCAGCGGGCGAACTGGCTGGTGTCGTGGCCAATGCCGCGGATAAGCTGACCACCGTTGCGCCCGGAAGCGCCCCAGCCGATGCGGTTGGCCTCCAGCAGCACCACCTTGTAGCCCGCCTCGGCCAGATTGATGGCGGTGTTGAGACCGGTGAAACCGCCGCCGATGATGCAGACCTCGGCATGCAATTCACCACTGAGCTCGGGCCACTGCTGATTGTCATTGCGGGTGGCCGCGTAATAGGAGGCCACGTGTTCCTGATGTGTGTTGTGCTTTCCCTGCATCTTCTGCATCCTGCCCTGATCCCGTTGCGTTTACTAAAATAAACAGTCTGTCATCGATAATACGCAGGCCCCCGCCGCCAATCCAGCCCGCCGGGATCACAGAAATGCAAAAGGCGCCCCGCAGGGCGCCTTTTCATGCAATCTAACAACCGTAACGGATTACAGTACGTTGATGGCGTTCAGGTCGGAGAAAGCCTGTTCCAGACGCTTGATCATGGAAGTCTGACCGGCACGCAGCCATACGCGCGGATCGTAGAACTTCTTGTTCGGCTTGTCGGCGCCTTCCGGGTTGCCCAGCTGACCTTGCAGGTAGGCTTCGTTGGTCTTGTAAAAGTCCAGGATGCCTTCCCAGGTCGCCCACTGGGTGTCGGTGTCGATGTTCATCTTCACTACGCCGTAGGAGATGGACTCGCGGATCTCTTCCAGAGTGGAACCTGAGCCACCGTGGAATACGAAGTCCAGAGACTTGGCCGGGATGCCGAACTTCTCGGACACGTACTTCTGGGAAGCGTCCAGGATGGACGGGGTCAGCTTGACGTTACCCGGCTTGTAGACACCGTGTACGTTGCCGAAGGAGGCAGCGATGGTGAAACGCGGGCTGATCTTGGACAGACGCTCGTAGGCGTAGGCCACGTCTTCCGGCTGGGTGTACAGAGCAGACTGATCCATGTGGCTGTTGTCGACGCCGTCTTCTTCGCCGCCGGTGCAACCCAGTTCCAGTTCCAGAGTCATGTTCATCTTGGCCATGCGGGTCAGGTACTCGCAGCAGATGTCGATGTTCTCTTCCAGAGACTCTTCGGACAGATCCAGCATGTGGGAGGAGAACAGCGGCTTGCCGGTTTCAGCGAAGTGCTTCTCGCCCGCTTCCAGCAGACCGTCGATCCACGGCAGCAGCTTCTTGGCAGCGTGGTCGGTGTGCAGGATTACCGGTACACCGTAAGCTTCGGCAACGGCGTGCACGTGCTTGGCACCGGAGATGGCACCGATGATGGCAGCCTGCTGACCTTCCAGCTTCAGACCCTTACCAGCGGTGAATGCAGCACCACCGTTGGAGAACTGAACGATAACCGGCGCTTTCACCTTGGCGGCAGCTTCCAGCACGGCGTTCACGGAGTCGGTACCGACGCAGTTGACTGCCGGCAGAGCGAAGCCGTTCTCTTTCGCGATGGCGAACACTTTCTGAACGTCATCACCAGTGATCACGCCCGGTTTTACGAAGTCGAAAATTTTCTTAGACATGTTTAATCGTCCTGTCTCGTATGCCGTTAATAAAAAATGGGGGGTTCATCATGAACCGGCACAGCGGCCACATGATAAACGAAACGGGAGGCTTTTGCCCCCCGTCTCGGGTCAATTAGGCTTTGGCGCGCTGTTCCAGAATCGCAACAGCCGGCAGTACCTTGCCTTCCACGAACTCCAGGAAGGCGCCGCCGCCGGTGGAGATGTAGGAGACCTTGTCGGCGATGCCGAACTTGTCGATGGCAGCCAGGGTGTCACCACCGCCAGCGATGGAGAAGGCCGGGGATTCAGCGATGGCGCGAGCGATCACTTCGGTACCCTTGGCGAACTGGTCGAACTCGAACACGCCGACCGGGCCGTTCCACAGGATGGTCTTGGCGTTCATGATGATGTCGGCCAGGGCCTTGGCAGAGTCAGGGCCGATGTCGAAGATCATGTCGCCGTCGGTCACGTCAGCGACGGACTTGATGGTGGCCGGGGTGGACTCGGAGAACTCGGCACCCACAACCACGTCGGTGGTCACCGGGATGTTGGTTTCGGCAGCCAGCTTCTTGGCGGTGTCGATCAGGTCGTGCTCGCACAGGGACTTGCCGACGTTGTGACCGGCAGCGGCGATGAAGGTGTTAGCGATGCCACCACCGACCACCAGCTGGTCAGCGATCTTGGAGAGGGATTCCAGTACGGTCAGCTTGGTGGAGACCTTGGAGCCGCCAACGATGGCAACCATCGGGCGCTCGGGCTTCAGCATGGCTTTGCCCAGGGCTTCCAGTTCACCCGCCAGCAGCGGACCGGCACAGGCGACCGGTGCAAACTGGGCCACACCGTAGGTGGAGCCTTCGGCGCGGTGAGCAGTACCGAACGCATCCATTACAAAGACGTCACACAGGGCGGCGTATTTTTTGGCCAGCTCTTCGGTGTTCTTCTTCTCGCCTTTGTTGAAGCGGCAGTTTTCCAGCACAACCAGCTCACCGGCGGCGACTTCTACGCCATCCAGGTAGTCTTTGGCCAGACGAACCGGGCAGGACAGTGCGTCTTTCAGATAGTTGACAACCGGAGCCAGGGAGAATTCTTCGTTGTATTCACCCTCGGTCGGACGACCCAAGTGGGAGGTGATCATCAGCTTGGCGCCCTTTTCCAGAGCCAGCTTGATGGTCGGCAGAGTCGCCACGATACGTGCATCGGAGGTGACCTTGCCGTCTTTTACCGGCACGTTCAGGTCAGCACGGATCAGAACGCGTTTGCCCGCCAGATCCAGGTCAGTCATCTTGATAACAGACATATTCAGTCCTCTATATTTTCAGGTAATGTTAAAAACAGTAACCTTGCGCCCGGTGCAGGCTCTCAGCCTGCGGCCATCATGGCCCGGGTGGTATCCAGCATGCGGTTGGCGAAGCCCCATTCGTTATCACACCACATCAACATCTTGACGAGGTTGGCATCGCTGACCCGGGTCTGGGTACCATCAATGATGCAGGAGTGAGCATCATGATTAAAGTCTACGGAGACCAGTGGCTCTTCCGTGTAATCCAGAATACCGCTTAATGTACCTCTGGATGCCCGTTGCAGGGCTTGATTTACGTCAGTAACCGTCACTTTTTTACGAACAGTAATACTGAGATCCATTGCCGTTACATTGATGGTCGGTACCCGTACCGCGATCGCCTCAAACTTGCCGGCGAAGTGGGGGAGGATCCGCTCCAACCCCTTGGCCAGCTTGGTATCCACCGGGATGATGGACTGGCTGGCGGCGCGGGTTCGGCGCAAGTCGCTGTGGTAGGCATCGATGACTTGCTGATCATGCATGGCCGAATGAATTGTCGTAATAGTACCACAATTTATCTCGAATTCTCGATGCAATGTTTCGATGACGGGGACCACGCAGTTGGTGGTGCAGGAGGCGTTGGAGACGATCCGCTCGCGCCCGGTCAGCACCTGATGGTTGACCCCGTAGACGATGGTGGCGTCCACGTCCGCCTCGGCCGGATGGGAGAACAACACCTTGCCCGCCCCCGCCGCCAGATGCAGCTCGGCATCGGCCCGCGAGCCGAACACTCCGGTACAGTCCAGCACCACGTCCACTCCCAGCGCCCGCCACGGCAAGCGCGACGGATCCCGCTCGGCGAACAGGGAGATGAGATCTTCCCCCACCAGCATGCTGTTGCCGGCCAGCTGCACCGGATGGTGGAAGCGACCGTGGCTGGTGTCGAAGCGGGTCAGGTGCACCATGGCCTCGGGAGCGGCCAGCTCGTTGATGGCCACTATCTTGATGTTCTTGTCGCGGCCGCTCTCGTAGAGGGCCCGCAGCACGTTGCGGCCGATCCGCCCGTACCCGTTGATGGCAATCTTGATCATGAAAATTCCGGGTCCTCAGCATGGACAAAGGGACAAGCGGATGGCTGACTCACGACAGCAGGGCATCCTGAAATTCACCACGGGCCAGCAGTGCCGCCCCGAATACCCCGGCGCTGTCCCCCAAGGCTGGAGCAATAATGGGGGTGGCGAAGCGGGGATTAAAGAGGAAGGGCAAAATAGTCTCCCGTCCCGCGCGGTACAGGCTCTGCACGTTGCCCACCCCGCCGCCGATGACGATCACATCCGGATCCAGGATGTTCACCACGTTGGCAAGCGCCTGGCCAAACAGCAGGTGCAGCCGGTCGATGGTGAGCTTGGCCACGTGATCGTGAGCCGTCGCCGCCGCTATCTTGGCCAGCGAGAGGTGACGCTTCGCCTTGGCCTCGTACCAGGTCTCCAGCGCCGGACCACTGATGAAGGTCTCGACGCAGCCGCGCTTGCCGCAGTAGCACTCGGGGCCGTCCGGTGAGAGCACGTTGTGGCCCCACTCGCCGGCGATGCCGTGGTGGCCGTTGAGGATGCGGCCGTTGATGACGATGCCGGAGCCAACCCCGGTGCCCATGATGATGCCGAACACTACCTTGGCATCAGGGTGGTGCTGGCGCACGGCTCCCAGATGGGTTTCCGCCAGCGCGAAGCAGTTGGCGTCGTTGGCGATAAGCACCGGCACGCCGAGCCGGCGCTCCAGATCTTCCTTGAACGGCTTGCCGTTGAGCTCGGTGGTGTTGCAGTTCTTCATCAGGCCGGTTTGCGGATCTCGCGCCCCCGGCGTCCCCATGCCGATAAGGGTCGGCCGCTGACCGATCTTGTCGGCACACTCGGCCACCAGTTTGGCGATCTGGCCGATCATGTGGTCATAACCGCCGGCACGCTCGGTGGGAATGCGATGGCGCAGCAGCACCTCGTCCCCGTCCAGTACCACGCACTCGCATTTGGTACCGCCAAGGTCGATACCCCAATCCAACAACCTGTTGCTCATCCTGCCTCCAGCCATGACCGCAGGGCGCCAGCTCCGGGGTGCACGCTGTCGTGCCCGCCTGCAGTCGACCGCCCTCTACCGGGTTGCAGTGTAACCCGAGCGGCGGTCAGGATGCAGCCCCCGCAGCAGACAGCAAAACGGGGCCCGCAGGCCCCGTTGTTCACTGTGCTGTCGGCGGCGCTCAGCGGCCGTGGTACTGGGCGGACAGCTCGTGGACCGCGTTGACGAACACGCCGGCATGCTCCGGGTTCACATCCTGATGGATGCCGTGCCCCAGGTTGAATACATGGCCGTTGCCGTGACCGAAACCGGCCAGGATGGAGGCGACCTCTTCACGGATGCGGGCCGGGCTGGCGTAGAGCATGGAGGGGTCCATGTTGCCCTGCAGCGCCACCTTGTCGCCGACCCGACGCTTGGCGTCCGCGATGTCGGTGGTCCAGTCCAGACCCAGCGCATCGCAACCGGTGGCGGCGATCTGCTCCAGCCACTGGCCACCGTTCTTGGTGAACAGGGTGACCGGCACGCGGCGACCGTCGTGCTCGCGGATCAGGCCGTCGACGATCTTGTGCATGTACTGCAGGGAGAAGTCGCGGTAATCGCGCGGGGTGAGCACGCCGCCCCAGGTGTCAAACACCATGACCGCCTGCGCACCCGCCTTGATCTGGGCGTTGAGATAAGCAATCACGCTGTCGGCCAGCTTGTCGAGCAGCAGGTGCAGGGTCTGCGGCTCTGCATACATCATCTGCTTGATCTTGGTGAACGCCTTGGAGCTGCCCCCCTCCACCATGTAGGTGGCCAGGGTCCAGGGGCTGCCGGAGAAGCCGATGAGCGGCACTTCGCCCTTGAGCTCACGGCGGATGGTACGCACCGCGTTCATCACGTAGCCGAGTTCGTCTTCCGGATCCGGCACCGGCAGCGCCTGCACATCGGCCATGGAGGTGATCGGACGCTCGAAGCGCGGGCCTTCACCCTGCTCGAAGTAGAGACCCAGGCCCATGGCATCGGGCACGGTGAGGATGTCGGAGAAGAGGATAGCGGCATCGAGTGGATAGCGGCGCAGCGGCTGCAGGGTGACTTCACAAGCCAGCTCGGCGTTGCGGCACAGGGACATGAAGTCCCCCGCCTGGGCGCGCGTGGCCTTGTATTCCGGCAGATAACGGCCAGCCTGGCGCATCATCCATACCGGGGTCATGTCCACTTCTTGGCGCAGCAGGGCACGCAGGTAACGATCGTTCTTCAGCTCTTTCATCCCAGTTCCTGAGTCATATCCAGCATAAAATGGCGGATATGATACCACTTTGTGCGCGGCGGGGGGCGGCTCAAACGCCAGCCGCCGCCGTTGGAGTGCAAAGATGTGAAGGGGCGCAAACAAGCGCCCCTCTTTGCATCCCTCATTGCATCCCTCAGGCCTGCTCGCCGAGGCAAAGCTCGATTAGCCGCCGCGCTATGGTGCCGTGGGGTGGCAGCCTTGGCAGCGCATCGGCCTCGAAGAAATCGGCCGCCACCAGCTCTTCGTCCTGCACCCGGATCTCGCCGCTCTCATAATCGGCGGTGAAGCCCATCATCAGGCTATGGGGAAACGGCCAGGGCTGGCTCGCCACGTAACGCACATTGCGCACCCGGATGCCGCTCTCCTCGAACACCTCCCGCGCCACGCACTGCTCGAGGTTCTCCCCCGCCTCCACAAAACCCGCCAGCACGGTATACATGGGATCCTCGGCCTGATAGTGACGGCGGTGGGCCGCCAGCAAGATGGCGGGCCCCTTGCGCACCGCCACTATGATGCAGGGGGAGATGCGCGGATAGACCAGGTGGCCATGGCGGCACCCTTGCGCCCACTCCCCCGCCTTCGGGCTCATGGGGGCGCCGCACTCGCCGCAGAAGCGGTGGGTACGGCGAAAGGTGGCGAGCTGCCAGGCACGGCCGGCGAGGCGAAAGCCCTCTTCATCCCCGGCCACCATCAGCTGGCGCAGCGGGGTCAGGGGCGCGGTGTCAGCCGCCTCCCCCAGATCCAGCAGCAGGCAGGGCAGCCCGTCCCACTCGTCAAAGCGCTCAAAGGCGGCATGCTGCAAGTGGCTGGGCAGACAGGCACGGGGGCCTTGTGGAATGCGCCCCTGGTCATCCAGCAGGACGAGGTGATCGCCCCCCAGCACGAGCCAGCGGGCCTGTTCGGTCAATGGCATAGATGCAGCACTCTTTGTTGTGACGTCGGTCGGAATGCGCGCCCGGGGCTGGGCGGCAGTGACGGATGAAAGCGACAACCGGCCACCATATTAAGGCGCGGCAAGCCGGGTGGCGACCCCAAGATGGCGGCTTTTCAATACTCATGAGAATGCCCATGAAAAACGCCCATGAAAAAGGCCGCCCGCAGGCGGCCTGATGTCGGTCACGGTCGATCAGGCGTCGCCCATCGCCAGCAGGGAGGCGTTGCCGCCCACCGCCGTGGTGTTGATGGTGCGGGTCTTCTCGGTAATGAAACGGCTCAGGTAATGGGGGCCGCCCGCCTTGGGACCGGTGCCGGAGAGGCCCTGCCCGCCGAACGGCTGCACCCCGACCATGGCGCCGATCTGGTTGCGGTTGATGTAGACGTTGCCCACGTTGATGCGGCTCGCCAGCTCCTCGGCATGGGATTCGTTGCGGCTGTGGATCCCCAGCGTCAGGCCGTAACCGGTGCCGTTGATGTCGCTGATCACCTTGTCCAGATCCCGCGCGGCGTAGCGCACCACGTGCAGGATGGGGCCGAACTGCTCGCGGGTCAGCTCGCGGATGGAGCCGATCTCCAGCGCGGTCGGCTGCACGAAGTGACCCCCCAGGGTCACCGCCGGCATCGGCGCCTGGGCGATCAGGCGGGCACGCAGGATCATGTGCACCAGGTGCGCATCCAGCCCGGCCTTGGCCTCGGCGTCGATGACCGGGCCGACGTCGGTGTTGTGCTCGGCCGGGTTGCCCACCTTGAGCTCCTGCAGGGCACCGGTCAGGATCTCCAGCACCCGCGGCGCGATCTCTTCCTGCAGGTAGAGCACCCGCAAGGCGGAGCAGCGCTGGCCGGCACTCTGGAAGGCGGCGCTCACCACGTCGCGCACCACCGGCTCCGGCAGGGCGGTGGAGTCGACGATCATGGCGTTCTGGCCGCCGGTTTCGGCGATGAGCGGCAGGATGGCGCCATCGCGCTGGGCCAGGGTCATGTTGATGAGCTTGGCGGTCTCGGTGGAGCCGGTGAAGCAGACGCCGCCGATGCGGGCATCCGCCGTCAGCTTGGCACCGACGGTGGCGCCGTCGCCCGGCAGCAGTTGCAGCACGTCGCCCGGAATGCCGGCCTGATGGGCCAGGGTCACCGCCAGGTGGGCGATGAGACCGGTCTGCTCGGCCGGCTTGGCGATGACTGTGTTGCCGGTGGCCAGCGCCGCGGCGACCTGGCCGAGGAAGATCGCCAGCGGGAAGTTCCACGGGCTGATGCAGACAAACACGCCACGCCCCTGCAGGAACAGCTCGTTCATCTCGCCGGTGTAACCGGGCAGCAGGGTGGCCTGCCCCATCAGGCCGCGGGCCTGCACCGCGTAGTAGCGGCAGAAGTCCACCGCCTCGCGCACCTCGTCGATGCCGTCCTGCAGCAACTTGCCCGCCTCGCGGGTACAGAGGGAGATGAACTGCTCGCGGTTCGCTTCCAGCAGATCCGCCAGTTTCTCAAGGGCGGCGGCACGCTCGCTCACCGGAGTCTCGCGCCAGCGCGGGAAGGCGGCGTGGGCCGAAGCCAGCGCCTGCTCCACCGCCTGCTCGTCGGCCCAGTGGATCTTGCCGACGGTCAGGCTCACATCCTGCGGGCTCAGCACCACGCGGGCCTCGTTGCGCTTGAGGGTCTCGCCATCGACGATGGGGCCCGCCAGCCACTGCTTGTTCTCCAGCTCTTTCAGCTTGGCAAAGAAGGGACGCTGGATGGAGACGATGTTCATGTTGACGCCGCTGGAGTTCTTGCGGTCGCTGAACAGGTTCACCGGCTGCGGAATGCGGTCGTTGGCCAGGCTGGAGTAGCGCTTGAGGGTGCGCAGCGGGTGCTCGGCCAGGGAGTCGACCGGGGTGTTGGGGTCCACCAGCTTGTGGACGAAAGAGGTGTTGGCCCCGTTCTCCAGCAGGCGGCGCACCAGGTAGGGCAGCAGATCCTTGTGGGCACCCACAGGCGCATAGATGCGGCAGTGCAGGCCGGGCTGCTCGTTCAGCACCGCGTTGTGCAGCTCCTCCCCCATGCCGTGCAGGCGCTGGAATTCGAACTGGCGATCACCGGCCATCTCCAGAATGCTGACCACTGTGTTGGCGTTGTGGGTGGCGAACTGGGGCGAGATGAAGCCGCGGGTCGGCTCGCTCAGCAGGTAGCGGGCGCAGGCGAGGTAAGAGATGTCGGTGCCCGCCTTGCGGGTAAACAGCGGGTAGCCGGGCAGGCCGGCCTGCTGGGCATATTTCAGCTCGCTGTCCCAGTAGGCACCCTTCACCAGCCGCACCGGAATGATATCCCCCTGCTCGCGGGCCAGCGCGGTGAGCCAGCAGAGCACCGGCAGGGCGCGCTTGGAGTAGGCCTGCACCACCATGCCGAGCTTGCCCCAGCCACGGTTGGCGTCGGAGCGATAGAGCTGCTCGAACAAGTCCAGGGAGAGCTCGAGGCGGTCCATCTCTTCGGCGTCGATGCTGATGGCCACGTCCTTGTCGCGGGCCAGACGCACCAGTCCCACCAGCCGCTCGCACATCTCGCCGAGCACCCGCTCGCGGTTCGCCACGTCATAGCGCGGATGCAGCGCCGACAGCTTGATGGAGATGGAGGGAGCCGGGCCGCCGTCGCTGATGCGCTCGCCGCCCACCGCCTCGATGGCGCGCTGGTAGTCACCGAAATACTTGTCGGCATCGGCCAGGGTCAGGGCGGACTCCCCCAGCATGTCGTAGGTGTGGGTGTAACCCTTCTCGCGGGACTTGCGGCTCGCCTTGAGGGCTTCCTTCATGTCGCGCCCCAGCACGAACTGTTTGCCCATGATCTTCATGGCGGCGTACATGGCGGAGCGCACCACCGGCTCCCCCAGCTTGTTGACCATGCGGCCCAGCAGGTTGGCCGGGTTGCCGTCCAGCTTCTTGTCCAGCTTGATGATCTTGCCGGTCAGCATCAGCCCCCAGGTGGAGGCGTTCACCAGGGTGGAGTCGCTCTTGCGAAAATGGGACGACCAGTTGGCGCCGGAGAGCTTGTCCTTGATCAGGGCATCGGCGGTCTCGGCATCGGGAATGCGCAGCAGCGCCTCCGCCAGGCACATCAGGATGATCCCCTCCTGGGTATCCAGGCTGTACTCCTGCAGGAAGGCGTCGATGCCATCGCCGGAGCCGCTCTCCTTGCGCACCTTGGTCACCAGGGTGCGGGCACGCTGGGTCACCCGTTCCAGCGAGGCGCCATCCCCCGGCAGCATGGCCGACAGTTCGGCCAGATAGGCATTTTCATCCACCACGTAGTTCTGGGTGATGGCTTCGCGCAGGGCGGCCAGATCGGAGGGAATGTAGTCAGCGGCAAGCACTTGGGTAGCTTTGAACATATGGGGTCTTCCTGTACGCCCTAGGGCTGATATCGACGAAGGCGGTCGTGCCGCCGAAACGCCGATAATGTATACAATATCGACCCATAGATGAAATGAAATTGTTGCCTGTTATTAACAAAGATCGCTGATTGGCTCATATGGCGCACTATATCGGCGCCATATGCCTACCAGGCAAAATTCATCGCCTTATTTTGTATACAATTTTTCGCCAGGCAAAAAAGAAGGGTCGCCATGGCGACCCTTCACTCTGCTGACGACACCCGGCATCAGTTCATCCAGCGATCGCCGCGGCTGCGGCGACGGGGTAGCATGGGCAGCAGGATGCCGAGCAGGATGCCGCCCCCCACCATGGCCCCACCGCGGATGAACCAGTCCATCTGCATGTCGTGCTCCTGGTTGTCGTAGCTCTGGGTCAGGGCGTCGTTCTGTTCCTTGAGGTTGCCCATCTCCTCGCCCTGGCTGGCCAGCTGGGCCTTGAGGGTGGCGATCTCCTTGCTCTGCTCGGCGATCTTGCCATCCTTCTCGGCGAAGCGTTTCTCGTTGTCACCGTTGAGGTTCAGCAGGCGGGCCTTGGCCTCTTCCAGCTCTTTCTGTACCTGGGGCAGCCGCTCGCGCAGGCTGATCTCGCCCTGCAACTCGCTGCTCTTGATCCAGCCCTCACGGCCGCGACCGTCCACCACCTGGGTAAAACCGGCCTCGTTGTTCACTGCCTTGACGTCCAGCGGCTCACCCGCCTTGACGCTGCCAAGGATCCGGTACTGGGTGCCCGGACCATTGTGAATAAAGGTAAAGATGTTGTCTGAAACATAGCGGGTATCGGCCAGTGCCTGTTGGGCACACAAGCAGATCAGGATCCCGAGAAGGGCGCGCATGGTCGATCGGTTCTCTTCGTTTGGTTAGGTGACTGGCGAATGTTAAGCCGCCGGCGGGTCAAAGGACAAGCAAAGAAAAGGGCTCCCCCCCGAGCTGAGAGGTGGCTCGCAACTTGTCTCTATCGCGACGCGACCATTCCGGACGCCGCTGCCTATTTCTGTTTCAGTGCCTTCACTTCGGCCCGCAGGGCACGCAGCTCCTGCAGCAGCAGATCCTGCTGTGCGCTCTGGTGATGGCGCCACTTCTCCAGCTCAGCATCCCCCCGTCCCGGCTGCAGGAACAGGCTGGCCATGAAACCGCTGATGGCACCGAACAGGCCGACCCCGAACAGGATCAGCAGACTGGCGACGAAGCGCCCCTCCTCCGTCTTGGGCACCAGATCGCCGTACCCCACGGTGGAGAGGGTCACCAGCGTCCACCAGAAGGCATCGTAGGGAGTCTGGATCTGGCTGCCGGGCTGGCCCGACTCGACCCAGTACATCACCCCTGATCCCACCCCCAGCAGCAGGAAGAACAGAAACAGGATGCCGGAGAGGGTGGTCTCGTTGCGCTCGCGGCGAAACATGGCCAGCAGATCCGGCTGATCCCGCAGCAGCCGGTAGATCCGCCACAACTGGATGAGACGGGCCCAGCGCAGTTGCTCCACCATGGGCAGACTGCCCGGCAGATAGAACCAGTTGGCCTTGAAGAAGGCCATCCGGTCGGGGGCCCGGATCCAGCCATAGGCGAAGTGGCCGAGGAAGAAGTAGCAGATCAGGCTGTCGACGTCATAGAAGAGCTGCAGGGTCTGGGGGGCCAGGGTTTGATGACCCCACCAGCGGGCAGTGACCAGCACAACCGAGATCACCGACAGAAACGCCATCAACAGATCCATGGCGCGTAGATGAGTTAAGTGATGGCGCATACATTTTCCCACTTTAGGCACGGTGCGAATTAATAAAAAGGAAGATAATGCCGATAGCCCTGAGGACAAAGGAAAACCGGTCATTAAAAGGAGAAATATTATGCAGTTAAACCCGCTGGAGAGGCGAATGAGCAATATCCGGCTGGTACCCAAAGTGGTACTGCTCATGGTGTTCAGTACTGTGCTGCTGCTGATCAAGCTCTGGTTCGACGCCAGCAATCTGGAAACCACCCTGCTCAGCGAAGGGATCGCCCCCGACAAGGCGGACACCATCGCCAACAGCCTGCTCTGGACCGGCCTGATGGAGACCGCCATCATGGGGCTGGTCTTCGTGGTACTGCTGCTGACCGGCTCGCGCCTGATGGTCAAGCAGGTGCACTATCTGGTGGGGTTGCTGGAACGCTTCGCCCGCAAAGATCTGAGCCACCGGGTGCTGCTCAAGTCCCGTGACGAATTCGGCGATATCGCCAAGGCGGTGGCCCACTCCCAGGAGAACCTCAAGGAGGTGTTCGGCACCCAGCGCGTCGCCTGCAAGGAGCTCAACGACATCGCCTCCCAGGTGACCCTCTGCATGGAGGAGGCCAACGAGGCCATCAGCGAGGAGTTCACCCAGATTGAGCAGCTGGCCAGCGCCATGAGCCAGATGGTGGGCGCCATCCGCGAGGTGGCCGCCCATGCGGAGCAGGCCTCCCACGCCACTGCCGAAACCAGCCAGCTGGCGGAAGAGGGGAGCCGCTGCGTGGCCGCCACCGTCAACACCATCGACACCCTCTCCGGCAACATTCAACGCTCCTCCACCGTGGTCAACCAGGTGGAACAGGGGGTCGATCAGATAGGCTCAGTGGTCGACACCATTCGCGGCATCTCGGAGCAGACCAACCTGCTGGCGCTGAACGCCGCCATCGAAGCCGCCCGTGCCGGCGAGGCGGGCCGCGGTTTTGCGGTGGTCGCCTCCGAGGTACGGGAGCTGGCCAACCGGGCCCAGGCTGCCACCGTCGAGATCCAGAAGATGATCGAGCAGCTGCAGGGCAATGCCCGCCAGGCCGCCGAACTGATGGCCCAGAGCGTGCAACAGGCCGACAAGGGGGTGGAGCAGGTGACCCAGGCCGGCGACCAGCTCGCCACCATAGTGCAGCGGGTACAGGGGGTGGCCGACATGAATCGCCAGATCGCCGCCGCCTCCGAGCAGCAGAGCTCGGTGGCCGAGGAGATGAGCGGCAACCTGGAGCAGGTCAAGCAGGTGGTGGAGGGCTCCGTCGTGGTGCTGCGCGAGCTGCAGGAGGCTTCCGAACTGGTGGAGCGCCACAGCCAGACCCTGGATACTCATATTCAGGCCTTCAAGCTGGCCTGACACAGGGCCGCTGTTGTTGAACGCCGCAATCCGGTTAGACTGGAAGGCCCCCACGAGGGCCTTTCTTTTTCCATCGCGGCAAGGAGCCAGGATGCAGACCACAGAACTTGCGCTTGAAATCAGCGCCGACCAGGGGCGGCTCGACCTGCCGCTGATCCACAGCTTCTTGTCTGAAGAGGCCTACTGGTGCCGCGGCATCCCCCTTGCCACCCTGCAGCGGGCCATCAACCATTCGCTCTGCTTTGGCGGCTACCTCGGCGGCCGGCAGGTCGCCTTCGCCCGGGTCATCACAGACCGCGCCACCTTCGGCTATCTGGCCGACGTGTTCGTGCTGCCCGAGCATCGCGGCCGCGGCTACAGCAAGGCGCTGGTAGCGGCCATGCTCGACCATCCCGAGTTGCAGGGATTGCGCCGCCTCTCCCTCGCCACCTCGGACGCCCACGGCCTATACGCCGGTTTCGGCTTCGTGCCGCCCGCCAGCCCCGGCAGCCTGATGGAGATCTACCACCCCGATATATACCAGCGCACCTGAATGGCCGGCTGCCGATAATTCCCGCCGGATCATGCTTCTCGCCCCTGCGCTGTGACGCGAGGGCCCGACAGTGCTAGATTGGCAGCCAGCCTTTTATCCGGCAGTTTCGTTAATCACAAGGACGGCAACCGTGGCCCAGCACTCTCCCTCTTTCTCCGCCTTCTCCCCCCAGTTGCAGGAGCTGGCCCAGCGCCACTGGCAACGGCTGACTGAACTGGCCCCCGACTACGGCACGCAACCCGAGCCGGTGCGCCAGACTCTGCTGACCCTGCTCGGTCTCTCCGATTTTGTCGCCGACTCCCTCTTCAAACAGCATGAGTTGCTGACCGAGCTGCTCGCCTCCGGAGAGCTGGAGCAGGCCGAGCGCTGGCCCGCCTACCAACGCGATCTGGCCGCCCTGCTGGCCGAGGTGGACGATGAGGAGGCGCTCAAGCGCATCCTGCGCCAGTTCCGCCGCAGCCGCATGCTGGTAATCGCCTGGCGCGAGCTGTTGGGTCACGCTGCGGTGGAAGAGAGCTTTATCCACCTCACCAAGCTGGCGGATGCGCTCATCTGCGCCGCCCGCGACTGGCTCTACGCCAAACAGTGCAACGAGCTGGGCACCCCGATGGATGGCGACGGCAACCCACAGCCGCTGCTCATTCTCGGCATGGGCAAGCTGGGGGGCGGCGAGCTCAACTTCTCCTCCGACATCGACCTTATCTTCACCTTCCCCGAGAACGGCTACACGGTGGGCGGGCGGCGCGAGCTCG
This sequence comes from Aeromonas sp. A35_P, assembly GCF_002259925.1. Classification (NCBI taxonomy): domain Bacteria; kingdom Pseudomonadati; phylum Pseudomonadota; class Gammaproteobacteria; order Aeromonadales; family Aeromonadaceae; genus Aeromonas; species Aeromonas sp. A35_P. The sequence goes on from NZ_NEVB01000111.1 coordinate 108,242, forward strand.
CCAACCAGCAGTTCTTCATCAAGCTGGGCCAGCGCATCATCAACGCCCTGCACCAGAGTACGGTCGACGGCCAGGTGTTTCGAGTCGACATGCGGCTGCGCCCTTTTGGCGATGCGGGGCCGCTCGCCATCTCCTTTGCCGCCATGGAGGATTACTACCAGCACCACGGCCGCAACTGGGAGCGCTACGCCATGGTCAAGGCGCGGGTGCTGGGCCCCCAATGCGAACATGCGCTGGAGCTGGCCGAGATGCTGCGCCCCTTCGTGTTTCGCCGCTATATCGACTTCGGCGTCATCGACGGCCTGCGCCAGATGAAGGCGATGATCGCCGCCGAGGTGCGCCGCAAGGGGCTGGAGGGCAACATCAAGCTGGGGGCTGGTGGCATTCGCGAGGTGGAGTTCATCGCCCAGGCGCTGCAACTGATCCGCGGTGGGCGCGAGCCGGCCCTGCGGGTGCGCCATCTGCCGGAGGCGCTGGCCGCCATCGCCCGGTGCGGCGCCCTCGAAGCCGACCACTGCGACCGCCTGCTGGAGGCCTATCGCTTCCTGCGCCGGGTCGAAAACATATTGCAGGAGATCGGCGATCAGCAGACCCAGACCCTGCCCACCGAGGAGCGGGATCGCCAGCGGCTCGTCGCAGCTCTGGGTTTTGCCGACTGGGTTGCCTTCATGGCTCATCTGGACGAGGAGATGGCGGCCGTCCATCAGGAATTCGCCGCCGTGGTGGGGGAAGAAAAGGAAGCCCCCGCCCACCTGGAGCAGCTCTGGCTCGATCTGTGGCGCACCGAGCTCGACGCCGCCGAGCTGGAGCAACTGCTGACCGCGCAGGGGGTGGCCGAGCCTGCCCCGCTCTGCGCCGCGCTGCTGCGTTTCAAGGAGGAGTACAAGCGCCGTCAGGTGGGGCCGCAGGGGCGCATCGCGCTGGACTGGCTGATGCCGGAGCTGCTGCGGCTGGTGGTCGCCAGCGAGCAACCCGCCCGCCTGTTCGAGCGGGTGTGCGAGCTGCTGACCCGCATCTTCACCCGCAGCGCCTATCTGCAACTGCTGGCGGAAAACCCGGGCGCCCTGCGCCAGCTGGTGCGGCTGTGTGACGCCAGCCATCTGGTGAGCGAGCAGCTGGCCCGCTACCCGATTTTGCTGGATGAGCTGCTCGACCCGCAGCACCTCTACCACCCCACCCCGCTCGATCAGTACAAGCCCCAGCTGCGTCAGTTCCTGCTGCGCATCCCCGAAGAGGACGTGGAGCAGCAGATGGAGGCGCTGCGCCAGTTCAAGCAGGTGCAGCTGCTGCGCATCGTGGCGGCCGACATTGCCGGCGCCCTGCCGCTGATGAAGGTGAGCGACCACCTCACCTGGCTGGCGGAGGCGATCACCGAGGAGGTGGTCAATCAGGCCTGGACCCAGATGAGCGAGCGCTACGGGGTACCGCCCGAGGTGGCGGTGAGCGGCCAACGCGGCTTTGCGGTGGTGGCCTACGGCAAGCTGGGCGGCATCGAGCTGGGCTACGGCTCGGATCTCGATCTGGTGTTCCTGCACGGCGGCGACCCCAACAGCTACACAGACGGGCGCAAGCCCATCGACAGCCGCCAGTTCTACCTGCGCCTCGCCCAGCGGATCCTGCACCTGTTCAGCACCCGCACCCCGTCCGGCATTCTCTACGAAATAGACATGCGGCTGCGCCCCTCCGGCGACTCAGGCCTGCTGGTCTCGTCGCTGTCGGCCTACGAGCTGTATCAGCAAAACGAGGCCTGGACCTGGGAGCATCAGGCCCTGGTACGGGCCCGCCCCATCTATGGCGATGAGGCGGTGATCGCCGAGTTTGCCCGCATCCGCCGCGCCGTGCTGGCCAAGGAGCGGGATCTGCCGACCCTGGCCCGCGAGGTGCGCGAGATGCGCCACAAGATGCGGGACCACCTGCTCAAGGCGGGCGCTGGCGAGTTCGATCTCAAGCAATCCCCCGGCGGCATGGTGGATATCGAGTTTATCGCCCAGTACCTGGTGCTGGCCCACGCCTGCGGCGAACCCGAGGCGCTCACCCGCTGGTCCGATAACGTGCGCATCTTCGACGAGTGCGTGCTGGCGGGAGTGCTGACCCTGGAGCAGGCGGAGGGGCTCAAGCACGCCTATCTGGAGATCCGCAACCTCGGCCATCGCCTCAACCTCTCGGAAGTCTCCCGCAAGGTGGGGGACGACCAGTTGCTGACCGAACGAGGCCATGTGCTGGCGGTCTGGCAACAACTGCTGGGGGAGTAAACAAAAGGGGCGCCGAGGTGCCCCTTGTTATATCTATCGTCCGGTCGGGGTCAGCGCCCGCCGGCCACGTCGATAAAGGTGCCGGTGACGTAGGAAGCCTCGTCAGAGAGCAGCCAGGCGATGGCGGCAGCCACTTCGATCGGCTGACCGCCCCGTTGCAGCGGGATCTGCCCCTTCACCCGGTCGACCCGACCGGGTTCGCCGCCGTCGGCGTGCATCTCGGTGTAGATGAAACCCGGACGCACCCCGTTGACCCGGATCCCCAGGGCCGCCACCTCCAGCGACAGCCCCTTGGTCAGCACGTCGACGGCCCCCTTGGCGGCGGCATAGTCCACATACTCCCCCGCCGAGCCCAGCCGGGCGGCGGCCGAGGAGACATTGACGATGGCGCCCCCCGCCGTCATCCGGCGCACCGCCTCGCGGCAGCAGAGAAAGCAGCTGGTAACATTGGTGGTCAGGGTCTGGTTGATGCGCTCGGCGCTCATCTCCAGCACCCGCATCTGCGGCTGCAACCTGCCGGCGTTGTTGACCAGATGGGTGACGGGGCCAAGCCGTGCGTCCATCTCCTCGAACAGACGCACCACCTCGGCCTCCACCCCGACATCCGCCTGCACCGCGATGCAGCTGACCGGATGGTGGGCCAGGATCTCGGCCACCAGCGCCTCGGCACTGGCCTTGTCATGACGATAGTTGAGGCACAGGTGATAGCCCTGCCCCGCCAGATGGCGGGCGGTGGCGGCGCCAATGCCTCTGCCGCCGCCGGTGATCAGCACCCGTTTGTTCATGGACCCTCCTGGTCATGTCGCGCATGGTGGCACTGCGAGATGGATGGCGGCCGTGTCAGGCCGGGCCGTGATCCATCACTGTCTCCACCAGCACCTTGTTGAAACGCAGATAATCTTCCTTGTCGAGCGGGGCCGGATAGCTCAGCACCCGCAGCGCATGTCCCTCGCAATCTGGCTGATAGGGCGGGTGCACGTGGTCATGCTCGTTCAGGCAAAAACCCAGCGACTGGTAGAAGCGCAGCCGACGAAGGGAAATCTCGTCCTCTGGCGGATCTATCTCCAGGATGACCGGGCGCCCCGCCGTCTCGCAGAAGGCGGCAAGCAGGCGTGAGCCGTGGTTCTGGCCGCGCAGGGCCGGGTTGATGGCCAGATGCTCGATGTAGATCTGCTCACCGCAGTCCCACCAGAAGATAAAGCCGAGCAGCTGCTCGCCCTGATAAAAGAGCTGACAGTGAAAGCGGGAGTCTCCCATCTTGCGTTGCTGATGCTGCGGCTGGCGCTGTTCGTAGCGGGGAAAGCTGCTGCCGTAGATCTGCCAGACCAGTGGCCAGTCCGGATGGGATATCTCTCTTGCGATTTCACTTCGACTCATTCATCTGCTCCTTGGTAAAACCACAGTGATACCATCTTTATCCGGCCCAAACACCCCTCTCTTTCACTACCGGCGCGTCCCCGCCTCCCGGCCAAAACGCACAGAGCCCGCACGGGGCGGGCTCTGCATGGCGATAAAACAACAGGGCTAGGCTATTTGAACAGGCCCTTGAGCAGCTGATCGGCCACCCCCTTCACCCCTTCGTTGTCGGCCTTGTCACCCAGCAGCTTCTTGAGACCGCGCTCGGCCTCCTTGCGGGCCTTCTCCTCCAGCAGCTTGTTGTTGCTGAGCAGGGCCTTCACGTCGAGCCGGTAGCTCGGCGCCTGCCAGTGGCCGCCGATGCGCACCGGTATGGTGATGTCCTTGAGTTCGTCCACATCCTTGCCCCCCTGCCCCTTGCTGCTCTCCACCACTGAGGTGAGGAACAGGAAGTCGAGGGTCTCCGGCACCAGGGCGGTCTGGCCCTGCCCCTTCACCCGCAGAGCGGGGGCGAACAGCTGGATGTCGTCGCTCTGGGCGACCCCGTCGGCAATCCGGAAGCTGGCGGTAAGGGCGCTGAAGTCGGTCTTGCGCGCCTCCTTCACCTGATCCGCCCCCTTGCCGGTCAGGGTGGCCCGTGCCTCGCGGATCATCTCCGCCAGGTTGATGCCGTGCAGGGCGCCATCGCTCAACTTGAGGTTCACCTTGCCCTGCATCCGGCTGCGCAGCGCCAGTTCGGAGAGGCCGGCTCCCTGCACCTCGACCTCGAGATCCCCCTTGCCCTCCAGCAGATCGGTCTGGGCCAGGGTCTGCAGCAGCGGCCGCACATCGACCCCCTGTACCCGCTTGTGGGCCTGATAGCGAGCCGGCTTTTGCCGTGCATCGAGCACGCCGCTGGCGGTCACCTTGCCACCGGCCACGCCGGCGCTGAACTGCTTGAGGGTGAGCTGGCCACCGGCCAGGGCGAGCTGCAGGTCGACGGCGCTCAGATCCAGTCCCTTCAACCGCACACTGCCCAGCTGCAACCGGCCGGCCAGATCCACCGCCTTGAGGGCGGTCAGATCCGGTTCGGCCGTAGAGAGCGCCTTGGCGGCGGGGGCGGCGGCCTGCGCCGTCGTCCCGGCCGGGGCTGCAGCGCCCGAACTGGCCGCGGCGGGTGCGGTCTTGGCCGGCTGACCGAGCCAGCCGTCAAGGTCGAGCTTCTCCCCCTTGAGGTCGAATTCCACCCTGGGCACGGCGCCCAGCTGCACGCTGCCGTTGCCGCTCAGCAGGGCGTCATCCACCCCCATCACCAGGTTGGTCAGGGTCACGTTCTGCTTGTCGAGCTCGGCACGGGCAAAGCCCGCCAGCTTCACCTGCAGTTGCGGGCGTGGCAGGGCATCACCACTGAGCTTGGCGGCCAGCACGGCATCCGACACCTCCAGCAGTTGCCGGTTATCGTCGAGGCGCGCCTTGAGAGTACCCTCCAGGGTGCCGGCCAGGGTCGGCTTGTCCGCCGCCCCCTGGGCACCCTGCAAACTGAGCGTGAGGCTGCTCCACTGCCCCAGCGCCAGCCGGTCGGCCTTGAGGGAGAAGGCGTCGAGCCGCTGCACAGGATCCTTCAGGCTCCCCTCCAGGCTGAGATCCTTGAGCTCGCTGCGGCTCTCATCCTGGGCCAGCTTGAGCTGGGCCTGCCCCTTGAGATCAAATGCCAGCTCCCCCTGGGCCCCCTTGGCGGCCAGGGTCACCGGCACCCACTGATCCACCACCAGCTGGCCCAGGTTCAGGTCCAGTTGTTCGAGGCGGGAGACGGTGCCGTTGCGATCGTCCTGCAGCACGGCGCTGGCCTGTTGCAGCTCCACCCCTTGCAGGCTGATCTGCCAGGGCTGCTTGTCACTGGCGGCCGGGGCAGCCGGCTGACTCTCGCCCGCTGGCGAGGCATCCGCCCCCTGTTTGGTCGTCTTGATGAGATCGCTCAGGTTGGAGCTGCCGTCAGCCTTGGTCTGGATAAACAGGTGGGCACCACTCAGGGTCACCTTGCCTATCTCAAGCCGGTGGGAGAGCAGCGGCAGCAGGCCCACCGAGGCCTCCCCGCGCTCAAAGCGCACCAGGTCTGGCTCGGCGAAACCGGCGGGGTTGCGCAGCGCCACCTGCTCGAGGGAGAGGCCGAGGCTCGGCCAGAAGCGCCAGCCGATCGCCCCCTCCATCACCAGCTCGCGGCCGGTGCTCTTGCGCACCTGCTCCACCAGCTGAGGCTTGAACTGATTGGGGTCGATGAGGGACACCAGGGCGGTGATGGCCACCACGGCCGCCAACGCCAACCCCAGCAGGATGTAGATGATCTTCTTCACGATGGACTCCTTGAATGCGGATCTTGTGACTGACTATACCACCGGGGGGATAACAGATGGGGCCCGTCTGCCAAAACGAGCCACCGGCGAGACAGGGATGGTCGCAGGTCGGCGCTCAAACGCACGGCAATGAAAAGGGCCCCGCAGGGCCCTGATGATAGTGGATGGTGGATGGCTGACGCCCCTCTCGCCCGGATCAAGGTTGACGCGGCAGCTCCCGGTAGCCCATCTCGTACAGGGTGAAGGCATAGATGTCCGCACTCTGCTCAATCAGCTTGGCCACCGGCGTACCCGCCCCGTGCCCGGCATTGGTCTCAATGCGGATGAGCTGGGGATGGGGGCCGGCATCGTCGGCCTGCAGGGTAGCGGCAAACTTGAAGGAGTGGGCCGGCACCACCCGATCGTCGTGATCCGCCGTGGTCACCATAGTCGAGGGGTAGCTGACCCCGGGTCGGACGTTGTGCAGCGGCGAGTAGCCCTTCAGGTAGTCGAACATCGCCTCGCTGTCGGCACTGGTGCCGTAGTCATAGGCCCAGCCCGCCCCGGCGGTGAAGGTGTGGTAGCGCAGCATGTCGAGCACCCCCACCGCCGGCAGGGCGACCCGCATCAGATCCGGCCGCTGGGTCATCACGGCCCCCACCAGCAGACCGCCGTTGGAGCCACCGCGGATCGCCAGCCGATCGGTGCGGGTGTAGCCCTCGGCCTTGAGGTACTTGGCCGCCGCGATGAAGTCGTCGAACACGTTCTGTTTGTTCTGCTGGGTGCCCGCCAGGTGCCAGGCCTGGCCGTACTCGCCGCCCCCGCGCAGGTTGGCCACCGCATAGACGCCCCCCAGATCCAGCCAGTTGGCCACCGACACGCTGAAGCTCGGGGTCAGGCTCACGTCGAAACCGCCGTAGCCGTAGAGGATGGTCGGGTTGCTGCCATCGAGTTTCAGCCCCTTGCGGTAGCTGATGATGAGCGGCACCCGGGTGCCGTCCTTGCTCTGGTAGAAGCGCTGTTCGGAGACGTAATCCGCTGGTTTGAACGGCGCCGCCGAGGCGCGATAGAGGCTGATGGCGCCGCTTTTTGGCTCGAACCGGTAGAGAGTGGGCGGCTGGGCATAATTCTCGAAACCGAAGTAGAGGGCGGGGTCGTCGTGCTTGCCGTTGAAGCCGCTGACGCTGCCAAGGCCGGGCAGCGCCACCTCGCGCACCCGCTTGCCCTCGTAGTCGAACTGCTCGACCCGGGCGGTGGCATCCACCATGTACTCGGCAAACAGATAGCCGCTGCCGCTGTGCACCGTCAGCACCTGCTGGCGCTCGGGGATGAGATCCCGCCAGCGGGCCGGCCCCGGGTTGGCGGCATCCACCGTCACCAGCCGACGGTTGGGGGCATCCACCGTCACCAGCCGACGGTTGGGGGCATCCCGGTTGGTCAGCAGGTAAAGGGTGCCGCCCTTGTTGTCCACCAGGCTCACGTCCGCGTCCAGATCCCCCTGCACCGTCAGCAGCGGCGCGTTCTCCTGGCTCAGATCCTTCACATAGAGGCGGTTGCCGGAGGTGGAGTTCGCCGCCGAGATGAGCAGGAAGCGATCATCCTCGGTGACGCTCGCCCCCACGTAGCGGTGGTGCTGAGCCGGGATGGCGCCGAACACCAGCCGGCCATCCTGCTGCGCCGTGCCGAGCCGGTGGAAATAGACCTTGTGCTGATCGGTCCTGGCCGACAGCTCGCTGCCGTCGGGCTTGTCGTAGCTCGAGTAGAAGAAGCCCTCGTTGCCGAGCCAGCTGATGCCGCTGAATTTCACGTCCTTGAGGGGCGCCTCCAGCGGCTGCTTGCTCTCCACATCCATCAGGTGGATCTCGCGCCAGTCGCTGCCGGCCAGCGACAGCGAGTAGGCCAGGATGCGGCCATCGCGGGAGAAGCTCAGCTGATCCAGCGCCGTGGTGCCGTCGGGGCTGAGGGTATTGGGATCGAGGAACACCTCCGCCGGCTTGCCCTCCTGCTGGCGCCACAGCACGTTCTGGTTCTGCAGGCCGTCGTTCTTGAAGAAGTAGTGGTAGCGCCCCTCGCGAAACGGCGCCCCCTCCTTGGCGTAGTTCCAAGAGGCGGCCAGCTTCTCCTTGATGGCGGCGCGATACGGGATCTGTGCCAGATAACCCTGAGTCACCCGGTTCTGGGCCTTGACCCAGGCCTCGGTCTCGGGGCTGCGGTCATCCTCCAGCCAGCGATAGGGGTCGGCCACGGCTTGGCCGAAGTAGTGATCCACCTGCTCACCCTGGCGGGTGACGGGGTAGTGAAGGCGCGCTTTCCCTGACATGGCATCCTCTTTGGTTGACTGGCCACTGCACGCACAGAGCAGTGACAGGGCCAGCAGGCTGACAATCGCTCGCATCAATGCGGCTCCCTGCAATTTTGGTGAAGCGGGCAGGTTAGCAAAGAGTGCCGGATGGCCCAACCCCCCAGCGGGTGGCGCCTTTTTTTCGCATGGGAAAAAGAACCGGGCCAGGGGCCCGGTTGAAAACCCGCGCAGAGCAGGCTGTGTCACGTCGATGACACGGTTCAGGCTGCCGGACTGGCACGGGATGCCGTCCGGCCAATTCGCCGCGCCGCCGGGGCGGGATGAGCCCTCGGCAACGCCGGCGAATGGGGTGGCGCAGCGGGCGCCGAAGAGAGTGGCTACTCCCGCTCCAGGGCGTGGATGGGGTCCATCCGCGCCGCCCGCCGTGCAGGAAAGAAGCCGAACAGAACGCCGATGAGGCTCGAGCATAAGAAGGCCATCAGCACGGCGTCCAGGGAGTAGCTCAGGGTAAACTGGCTGCTGAAGTGCTCGAACAAGACGCCGACCAGCAGGGAGAGCAGCACCCCGGCCGCCCCGCCCAGCAGGCAGACCAGCACCGCCTCGATCAAGAACTGCTGCAGTATGTCGCCGGTTCTGGCCCCCACCGCCATCCGCACGCCGATCTCGCGGGTACGCTCGCTCACCGACACCAGCATGATGTTCATCACCCCGATGCCGCCCACCACCAGGGAGATGAGCGCAATCATGGCGATCAGCAGGGTCAGGGTGGCATTGGTGCTGGTGATCGCCTGACGGATGCTGTCGGTGTTGAGCACGAAGAAGTCCTGACTGCCGTGACGCTCACGCAGCAGGCGGCTGATGCCATCCTCGGCGGCGGCCAGCGCCACCTCGTCCTGCACCCGCACGCTGATGCTGCGCAGGTGGCTCTGGCCCAGCATCCGCGTCATGGCCGTGGTGTGGGGGATCCAGACATTGAGGTTCTCGTCGCTGCCAAAGCCGCTCTGGTTGCGGGCCACCACCCCGATCACCCGGCATGGCAGGCTACCCAGCAGGATCACCTGACCGAGCGGCGACTCCCCCGCGGCAAACAGGCGCGCCAGGCTGTTCTCGTCGATCACCACCTCCTGCGCCATGTCGGCCACGCTGGTGGCATCGAACAACATGCCTTGCAGCAGTCGATAGCCGCGCACCTGGAAGAACTGCTCCCCCACCCCATTCACCGAACCCAGCACCGCCTGGCTGCCCCGGCGCAGGGTGACGCTGGTGGCCAGGCTGGGGGTCACGCTGTGCACATAGCCGAGCCCGGCGAGGGCCTCGGCATCCTCCACCCTGAGGGTCTGGATCGCCTCGGCCCGCCGATCGCCAAAGCCGCTGCCGGGGAAGATCTCCAGGGTGCTGGTGCCCATGGCGTTGATGTTGGCCAGCACCTGCTGCTGGGATCCGCGCCCCAGCGCCACCACAGACACCACGGCGGCGATGCCGATGATGATGCCGAGCATGGTGAGGAAGGTGCGCATGCGCTGGGCCTGCATGGCCAGCAGCGCCATCTTGAAGGCGGCGCCGAGCCGCCCGGCCAGACCGCCGCGTCCCTCGGTGTCGGTACGGGGAATGGTTGGTACGAGAAGCGGCTGTGCCGGCTCGCGACGACGGTCGGCCACCACCTCGCCATCTTTGAGCTCGATGAGCCGCTCGGCCTGCTCGGCGATAGCCATGTCGTGGGTCACGATCACCAGCGTATGCCCCTCGCGGTGCAGCCCATTCAATATGCCGAGCACTTCGGCCCCGCTCTGGCTGTCGAGGGCGCCGGTCGGCTCGTCCGCTAGGATCACCTGACCGCCATTGATGAGAGCGCGGGCAATGCTGACCCGCTGCTGCTGGCCGCCGGAGAGCTGGCTCGGCTTGTAGTCGAGCCGGCTGCCGAGCCCGAGCCGCTGCAGCAGGCTCTCGGCCCGCGCCTTGCGCGCATCGCCGGCCAACCCGGCATAGAGGGCAGGCAGCGCCACGTTGTCGCGGGCACTGAGATCCCCCAGCAGGTGGTAGCGCTGAAAAATGAAGCCGAAGTGCTCGCGGCGCAGGGTCGCCAGCGCATCGGCCGTCAGCCGGCTCGTCTCCCGTCCGGCCACCCGATAGTCACCCTCGCTCGGCTGATCGAGGCAGCCCAGAATATTGAGCAGGGTCGACTTGCCGGAGCCGGAGGCGCCGACGATGGCCACCATCTCGCCCCGCGCTATGGTCAGGTCGATGCCCTTGAGCACCTCGACGCGCCGCTCCCCGTCGCCAAAATAGCGGCGGATGCCGCTCAGTTGCAGCAGAGGTTCTCTCATCATCACATCCCCATGGGCGGACCCATCCGCCCGCTCTGCTGGTGCTGGGCCGTCAGCTGGCTCACCACCACGACCTCCCCCTCCGCCAGCCCGTCCAGGATCTGGGCATCCACCTTGTTGTTGAGGCCGACCTTCACCTGCCGCCATCGCGGGCGACCGCCCTCATCCACCACCTGTACCCGCCCCTCGCTCAGGGCGATGGCCGGGATCACCAGCGCGTTGCGCTCGGTCGCCAGCACTATGTGCACCTGGGCCGTCATGCCGATGCGCAGGGCCCGCTGCGGATTTTCCACCTCGAACAGGCCGTTGTAGTAGACGGCCGTGCTGGTCGAACTGCTGCTGGTCGTGTCGTCGTTGATGGTGTCGGGGGCGGGCTCGATGGCGCGCAGGCTGGCCTGGTAGCGCTGTTCGGGCGCTCCCAGCACGGTGAAATAGCTGGGCAGGCCGGCCTTCACCCCGATCACGTCCGCCTCCGAGATCTGCGCCTCCACCGTCATGGTGTCGAGTCGCGCCACCTTGACCATGGTCGGGGTACTCTGCACCGCGTTGACCGTCTGCCCCTGCTCCACCGGGATCGCCACTATGGTGCCAGCCATGGGGGAGACGATGCGGGTGTAGCCCAGGTTCACTTTGGCGGTGTCGACCGCGATGCGGGCCTGCACCGCCTGCGCCGTCAACGCCCGGATGTCGGCACGGGTGGCCGTCAGGGTTGCCTCCGCGCTGTCGTAGTCGGCCTGGCTGCCCAATCCGCGAGCCAGCACCTTGCGCTGGCGCTCGAAGGCCAGCTGGTTGTTGCGCAGAGTTGCCCGTCTAGAGGCCAGCTGAGCCTGCACGTTGTCGAGGGCGGCTTCGGCATCCTTGAGGGCGTTCTGTTGGGTGAGATCGTCGATCTCGACCAGCAGATCACCCTGCTTCACCTCGTCCCCCAGTGCCACGTGCAGCGCCTTGATCTGCCCCGATACCTGGGCCCCCACGCTCACCAGCTTCTGGGCCTGCAGGGTGCCGTCGGCCAGCACGCTCTGCTCCAGATCCCGCCGCTCGACCGAAGCCGTGATATAGGCGGCTGCCGGCGCCGCCGTGGAGGGCAGCCACAGCCAGCCGGCGCCGACCAGCACCAGGGCGGGCAGCAGCAGGCGAACAACGAGAAGACGGACAGGGGTCATCGCGGATATCCTTGGCTAAAACAGAGGGTGAAACAGACCCGGGCAATCTACTCCAATGTCCGGTTAAGCCTCTTGCAGGGCAGTGTAAGGATTGCGTAAAAGCAGCTGTCAGGCAGGGACGGACACGGGAAAATGGCGCCAACCCGAGACGGAGAAGAACGATGAAGATCCTGCTGGTGGACGATGATCTGGAGCTTGGCACCATGCTGAGCGAATACCTGGGCGGCGAAGGCTTTGCCACCACCCATGTACTGACCGGCAAGAGCGGCGTGCAGCACGCCCTCTCCGGCAACTATGCCGCCGTGGTGCTCGACATCATGCTGCCCGACCTTAACGGCAGCGAGGTGCTGCGCCAGATCCGCCGCGACAGCCAGATCCCCGTCATCATGCTCACCGCCAAGGGGGACAACATCGATCGGGTGATCGGGCTGGAGATGGGGGCCGATGACTATGTGCCCAAACCCTGCTACCCGAGGGAACTGGTCGCCAGGCTGAGGGCCGTGCTGCGCCGGGTCGAGCCTGTCCCAGCCAGTCCGGGCAAAGAGCAGGGTCTGCGTCTTGGCGAGCTGGTGCTCTCCCCCGCCACCCGTCAGTGCCACTGGCAAACGCAGCCGCTGGAGCTGACCGCCACCGAGTTCAATCTGCTGGAATTGCTGCTGCGCTCGCCGGAGCGGGTGGTCAGCAAGGATGAGCTCTCTCTGCACGGGCTGGGCCGCCCGCGCGAGCCCTATGATCGCAGCGTCGACGTGCACATCTGCAATATCCGCCAGAAGCTGCAGGCCTTGGCGGGGGAAACCATCGGCATCGAGACGGTGCGCAGCATAGGATACCGGCTGGCATGATCCTCAAGGGGCGCCTGTTCTGGAAGATCCTGTTTGGCTTCTGGTTCACCATCATCATGATGAGCCAGCTGCTGTGGGTGGCCTTCAGCCTCTATCGCCACGAGGGGCCGCCGGAACAACGGATGGCAAATCAGCTGGCCGAACGCCAGCTGGAGGCGGCCGCCAGCCTGCTGCAGCGACAGGGGCCGGCTGCAGTCGCAGCCCTGCAGGCCAGCTGGCCGGCTCAGGAGCAAAGGCTGCTGCAACTTGAACCAATCACAACAGAGCCAGTCACGACACAGAGCGGCCGCATTCTGCTGGGGGCCGATGGCCGGCACTATCGACTCGACTACGATGGCACCGGCCTGCAGCAGTTGCTGGCCCCGCCCCAGCCCCACCACAACTGGCTCAACATGCCACCCCCCATGTGGTGGATCGGCGGGCTTGGCGGCCTCTTCTTCAGTACCCTGCTCGCCTGGCATCTGACCCGCCCCATGAGCCGTTTCCGGCAAGGATTTGCACGCCTAGCCCAGGGAGAGCTTGATGTGCGTCTCTACCCCGCCATGCGACGGCGTCACGACGAGATCAGCGATGCGGCCCGCGACTTCGATGCCATGGCCGAGCGGCTGCAACTGCTGGTGGAGAGTCGCGAGCAGCTGCTGCACGACGTCTCCCACGAGCTCCGCTCCCCCCTTGCCAGGTTGCAGCTGGCCATCGGCCTCGCCCAGCAGGATCCAGCCAGGATCGCGGGATCACTCGCGCGGATCCAGCTCGAGACAGAGCGCATGGACAAGATGATCGGTGAGCTGCTGACCCTCACTCGCGCCGGTCACGGCGAGCGGGATGGCGAGGAGTATTACGATCTGCAGGGGCTGGTCGACGCCGTGGTAAGCGATACCCGCTACGAGGCGCAGCACATGGGGGTCAAGATAAAAACCAGGGTGGATGAAACCCGGCAGTACACGGTTTGCGGACAGGCGGAGCTGATCCGGCGGGCCCTCGACAACGTGCTGCGCAATGCCCTGCGCTTCTCGCAGGCAGGCCAGTGCATCCATCTCAGCCTGATGCGCCAAGGTAACGAGTTTATCGTCGAGGTAGCGGATCAGGGGATCGGGGTGGATGAGAGCAAGCTCTCCAGCATCTTCGATCCCTTCGTGCGGATCGGCTCCCCGGCGGCGGGCAAGGGCTATGGGCTGGGCCTTGCCATCACCCGCAAGGCCATCCAGGCCCAAGGCGGGCGGGTCGACGCCAGAAATGGCGAAGAGGGCGGCCTGATCGTCACCCTCCACCTGCCGGGTTAGTGATCCTTTAGCCTTCTTTGTGATCACGGCTGCCGGTTAGCCCCGCAGCCGCTGCAATTGGCTGATGGCGGCACCGGTTGAGCGGAAAGCAAACTCGGCAGGGGCAATGCCGGCCAGCTTGCGCCACTCGCAGGCTGCCACATCATCGGCCGCCACGACAGAAGGCTTGTCTGCCAACTCCAGCAGAAAGACGGTATCGCAGGTGTGATAGACCACATCGTCATAGGGATAGACGTTGGCATAGGAGCCCAGATAGCGCGGCGTCTCCCCCGTCAGATCCAGCCCCAGCTCCTCCCTGAGCTCCCTGACCAGTGCTTCCTCCAGCGATTCGCTGGGATCGACGAAGCCGCCAGGCAGATCCAGCAATCCCAGGCCGGGATCCCGGGCCCGCACCGCGACCAGTAGCTCGTCCTGCCAGCACAGCGCCACCATCACGGCCGACGCCACATTCTGGAAATAGTGAAAACCACAGCCACAGGCGAACTCTTTCTCGCTGCGCTGTTGCAGCGATCCGGAACCACAACGGGGACAAAACATAGGGGACTCCCATCTGACACCAAAGGCGCATTGTATGCCGAACCCCATCCCTGATGGAAAGCCTTGAGGCACAACACCCATAACGTGATAAATCAGCGGGATATAAAAGAAGGGAAAGAGGTGATACAGAGGGAATCAAATGAAAAAAAGCCCAGTCGTTAGACTGGGCTTCTTAAGTAGTGGCGGAGCGGACGACCGCTATAAAACAGTTCGATGCAGAGTGACCAAACTCAACACAGCCAATCATATCAAGGGATAGCGAGAGACTCACTATCCAAACACTGCCAATCCAACTTAACCATAACCAACTCATAGTGGCATACTGCGTGGCACACCATGCTTTTATCAAGGATCTGTTATGGCACTCCTCTCTGATGCAAAAGCTCGTAGCATCAAACCCGACGATAAGCCGATCCCACATGGAGGGATCACCGGCCTCACGCTACATCCATCCACCACAAAAGGTCGTGGGAAATGGGTATTGCGCTATGTCAGCCCTGTTACCGGCAAGCGCCGTAACGCAGGCCTCGGTATCTATCCTGAAATCTCGATTGCCGAGGCGGGCAACCAGGCCCGCTTGATGCGCGAACAAATGGCCAGGGGGCTGGACCCTTTGGAGATAAAGAAAGAAGAAGCAAGTAAACCTGCAATACCTACGGTGGAAATCGCTGCTCGTAAGGCGCACGAACAAAGGCTCCCCGGCTGGCGGAATCCCAAACATAGGAAACAGTGGATCTCTACTCTGGAGCAGTATGCCTTTCCGATCATAGGCCAACTGCCCATTGATACCATTACCCCGGCCCATATCGCCAGCGTATTACAGCCTATCTGGCTGGAGATCCCAGAAACCGCCACTCGTGTGAAGCAGCGGCTACACGCTGTAATGGCTTGGGCATGGGCTCATGGCTTCTGCCAAGCCAACCCTGTCGATGTAGTAGATAATCTATTGCCAGCACAACCTAGCAAGGCTATCCGTACTCAGCACCAACCTGCTATGGATTGGCGGATACTACCCGAGTTCTACCAGCAGCACTTGGCGTTTGCCGAGCAATATGATGTCAGTCGGGCTTTGCTCTCGTTTGTGATCCTCACTGCCTGCCGCTCTGGCGAGGCCAGGAAAATGCGATGGGATGAGCTCGACCTTGATGCAAGAATCTGGACAATTCCGGCTGACAGGATGAAGACACAAGTCGTACACCGCATCCCGTTATCTCTTCAGGCTATGGCTGCACTGGAGAAAGTGCAGGGCTTACATGGAGAATGGGTTTTCCCGTCTCCACGTAAACAAGTGCCGCTGACAGATATGGCACTGACTGTCCTACTCAGAAGAGTCGAGGCCCCAAGCACGACACCAGGACGACTGGCCACGGCTCACGGTTTTCGTTCCAGTTTTCGGGACTGGTGTAGCGAGCAAGGCTACCCCAGAGATTTGGCTGAGCGAGCCCTCGCGCATCTCATCCAAAACAAGGTAGAAGCTNCAGCGATATAGTTATGTAGACATTTTTACTTGGTCATATAGCTGTTCCCTAAGCACATCAAACTCATTATTCTCTGTAAGAAGCAACTGACCATTTCGATAGAGAATAATGTCATTCAAAGAACCCATTCCTCCATACATGGATAATAACTTCGACGATGCATGCTTGGGAGAGTTTTGAAACTCTACTCGCAACATTTCCAGCGCCTCTTCCCACTCCCTTCCACTATCGTTTATCTGGAGCAGTTCAACCATTCTTTTAAGTTTCAGGTCAACAGTATTGTACTTTGTCATTTCAATGGACTCGAACTAATCACTTTAACCCCATCAATTAACCAAGGCTTTTGAACTACTATTTGTTGTGAACCGCCGATGTAGAACCCGCCTTGGGACCCTACTTCACCAGCATACACTTTAGTGCCCGCAGGTATCTTTATCGCAAAAGTAGTATTAATTGGAGACTTAGCGCCCCCCGGCCACTCAGGCAAAACCGCCTTATCTATCCGAGTCTGTACAACTCCGATTGGTGGCTCACTGCTAAAGAATTGTCCAAGAGGCTGATCGACAGTACCTGCTCGGTAAAGAACAGTATCCTTCTCAAGAGTTACAACGGTATATCGCCCACCAGAAAAAGTTTCCGCAAGATTATCAGCTAAAGGTCCTGGTCTGATGGCTGAGTATGTGTTTTCCACTCTCCCCAGCCCCACAAGTTGTGCGTGACTGATACCTTTTGACCCTGCAGTTACAGCCTCACCAACCCCCTCCTTTACTAACTTGGCCGTGATCTTCTCAGTCAGCAGCGCCCCGCCTTTGATTGCGCCTACACCCCCAGCGACCAGCGAAGCCCCCTCGGCCAGCAGTTTGCCATACTCCACACCCGCATTGAACGAGCCGCTGGCTCCTGCCTTCTGGTATTGGGCCTCTGCTGCCTCAATCCGAGCCAAATAACTCTGCTTTACCGCCTCCGTTGCATTACCAAGGATTTCGCCACTGTTGATTAATTCCTTCAACGCCCCCAATGTCTGAACAGGATTCAGTCCCAGTTGCACCAACCCTTGTACGCTATCCACCATACCAGCAGGAACACCTGCCAACAGTCCTGCACCATAGCTGGTTTCTTACAAGAGATTGATGGCGTCCCACTTTGCGCCATGTTGGGCAATACAGAGCAGCTCTCCCTGACACGAGGCAAAATCCTGTTCACGGGTCGCTTTCTGTTGGTGGCTTAAGTAGTTATACCGATGCACCGTCTCAGCCCGGTCTGCGCCGGTATCGAAGTCAGCTGCATCACCTGTCACTGCTGCGGCCGCAGCTAGCCCTCCAAGAGACTCAGGGTTTCGCCAGCCTGGATATTGGCGCTTTTGAGGGGCATGGTGTGTTTACGGCCACCAAGCAAGGTCTAACCCCGCCAGCAGGTTGCTGGCACAGTGTTTTCTTGAGCCAACAAGCTGCTCCTATAGGCTTTGGTTTCCCAAATTGTGAAAGAACACTAACTAAAAAAGGTGGGTGTCCCAGAATTTCTACTTACCACCCCAACAACTTCTTGAACCAGTTTTTAGCTGGTGCCGTAGCAGGGGAAGATGCCTCAGGTTGCTCTTGGGCATCAGAACGCGCAGGGTGAGTGCTAGGCCCATCTGGGCGCAGTAAGTCGCCAGGGTAGTGTTCATGGCCAAGGCACAAACTATCATCCAATCCAAATGCTTTGACTGCGGCAACGGCCTCTACACACCACCGCCCAAAATAGGCCCCCCCCTCAAAATTCTTATCGCCGTAGGTATACCAATATGGGCGTTCATACATGGCAGTGGCGGGTGCATTTCCCGGCTTGGCTGGGCGGTCCAGCTCCCGGTACCAGTTTGTAACAAACTCAGCCAGTAGACACGGCTGTTGCTCTACGGAGGCATCTATGGCGTTAAGTAGCCGCTGATAAGGCTTGGGGTGGCAGAGCGCTTCGCCAATTTTTCGCCCTCCCTGACGGCTGGCGATCACTCGATCAAGCAAGGCATCCTCGCCCTCATTGCCAATCAACGCCAGCAAGCGTTGCCATTGTTCATCGGGGATATCCAACGCCAACGCCAGTCCAACCAGCCAGAAGCAGACGATATAATGGTCAAGGTTTACTTTCCAGGCATGACGAGTGTATTGCTGTTGCTCGGTAAAAACGTCTCGGCCCAATCGTTCGGACTCCTCCCAAGCATCCAGCAAGGGCGGGAAATACTGTTTAATCTCGTTAATTGCATCTCCACGGGAATAGCGACAGATCATTTGATGCCAGTTTTTTTGTGCCAACTGGAATGCATACAATGGTTCGAATGAAGGGTCACCATCCGCTTTTTTTAAATTCTCCAGCATGAAATAGATTCTTTTTTCACCATAGGAAACCCATTCATTCCAATAAGCCAAAGTCCCCTTAGGCGCTCGTATCATTTTTTAACTCCCAACAGTTTTGATGCTGCTTCAGGATTAAGAATCAATTTCCCATCCTTGCCCATAACACCGACAGTCACCCGACCAAATGGGTCAGTATGTACAAGCCATTTTTCTACTCGACCGGCCATTAGAGAGTCTGATATTTCATCAGCAACTTTCTGATTGTTCCCCACCGATTCCAATATCCGGTTGTAGTTGGTATTTGCTCCTGTTAGCCAACCATCACTCCCTTGTAAACCATCCTTTGTCACCCCCTGTTTGGACGAGCCAAACTTGTATTCCACTACCAGATAATCCACACCCGGTTTATCGATTTTGTACAGACCATCGATACCACTTTGACCCACTCCGGGAACGCGGCCTATCTCCTGCGCACCAGGGATAGCCTGCTGGATCTTCTGCGAACCCAACAAGTCACCAATTACCCCTTTTTGCGCATTGGTTAACGTCCGAAAATCCATCAGAGGACGGCCATTGTTGGCAAATGTGCCACCATTTTTGACTAGCAACTCATAGCTGGTCAGCCCTCCACCTAACGCATCCAAAGCAACCGTTGTGGCCTTGCCCGTCACTTTAGTGACAACCAGCGTACCACCTTTCGCCAAGCCAGCAGCGCCAGCAACCAGTCCCGCGAGATCAGTCACCAGCTTGCCGCTTTCAACGCCTGCGTTGAATGAGCCACTGGCCCCGGCTTTCTGGTATTCCGCTTTCAGATTCTCGATCCGTGCAATGTAAGATTGCTTCACTGCATCCGAGACGGTTCCCAATGCATCACCACTGTTAAATAGTGTCTTCAGCGCATCAAGGGTCTCTATGGGACTGCTGGCAGCTTTCACTATCCCTTCAGCCGTTTCATACAGACTGGCAGGAACCCCCGCAACCATTCCCGCAGCAAAGCTCCCATCCTGACCCACATCGATTGCCGCCCATTTCACCCGAGTTTGCAAACAGGCTTGGGTGGTGGCGCATTCAGACAACTCTTTATCTCTTTGTGCCTTTTGTTGGTGGCTTAAGTAGTTATACCGATGCACTGTCTCTGCTCGGTCAGCGCCAGTGTCAAAGTCGTTCTCATCTCCTGTAACTGCCGCTGCTGCAAGGCCACCTAACACCTTGTTCAGCGCAACTTGATATTCCTCGTTGCCGCCAAAGCTCCCCAGACTCCAGTTGCTGGCCAGCTCTGACATGGCGCCGCCTGCTGCGCCTGCTGCGAACTTGCCGCCAGTAATTTCCGCAATCGCGCCGCTGGTGACGCCGTGGGCGATAGTCTTGCCAGCTTCGCCCAGTGCATTGCCGTTATCGCCGATAACGCCAGCAACCGATTTGCCTACCTGCCCCTGAATATTGGCCAGCAAGCTGTCCTTAAACGCATCCCCAAAGCTGCCGCCGTTGATGGTGCTGTTGATACCTGCACTGATGGTGGCGTGGCCGGTCACCCGGTTGAAGGTGTCCCAGCTCATCAAGTCCGCCGCCCCCGGTTGGGCAAACGGGTTGTTGGCTTGCTTGGCCGCGCTATCGAGCCCAGCCCACTGGTCAAAGCCGGTGAGTGCACCGGCGGTCGCTACCGAGACGGCAAGCTGCTTGATATTGGCGCTGCTGCCAAGGTCTTTAAGTACCGCAGAGAGGTCACCACCGTGCAGCACCATAGATTGGGCTGCTTGAGTCGCCAGCGTGGCAAAGGCGGTGTTGGCCATGGCGGTGGTCGCTGCTGTCTGTGTACCCAGCAAGGCAGCGCCAGTACCCCCCGAGGCTGCCGCTACCGCAATCGCAATCACCGACGCCACGATGGGGTTGAGGCTCTGCTGCTTGTAATCCCACTGCTCATAGGCCTCTTGCACCGCCTCCATCTTCACACCCGGCATCTGGCTGACCTGATTGACCCAGGCCATGCCCGGTTCGCTTGCCAGCGCGGTGAGATTGGCTTGAAGGGTTTCCCCTTCACGCTGACCCACTTGCAGCAACACGCCCTGAGCTGCGTTAATGGTGATGTCACCGCCTTCGAGCTGGTTTTGCCGCTCGGTGGTGGAGCTGGTGCCATTGCCCTGTGCGGTGACGGTGAAGCCCTTCTTCTGCTCATCCTTGCGATAGAAGTGCTCGTCAGTCGCGGTCAGGAGCTTGAGTTGACCGTCAGTATCAAAGGNCCCACTGCTCATAGGCCTCTTGCACCGCCTCCATCTTCACACCCGGCATCTGGCTGACCTGATTGACCCAGGCCATGCCCGGTTCGCTTGCCAGCGCGGTGAGATTGGCTTGAAGGGTTTCCCCTTCACGCTGACCCACTTGCAGCAACACGCCCTGAGCTGCGTTAATGGTGATGTCACCGCCTTCGAGCTGGTTTTGCCGCTCGGTGGTGGAGCTGGTGCCATTGCCCTGTGCGGTGACGGTGAAGCCCTTCTTCTGCTCATCCTTGCGATAGAAGTGCTCGTCAGTCGCGGTCAGGAGCTTGAGTTGACCGTCAGTATCAAAGGCAAGGGTCTCAGCGGCCTTGATATCGCTGCCCTTGAGGGTCATGTCCCCTTGGCTTGAGAGGCTCACATTGCCACCGGCAGTAATGGTGGTGCCCTGCGCGGTGACATCCCGCTGCTCTATCTCGGTGGTTTTGGACTTGAAGGTGCCACTACTCTTGCTCTTCTCGTAGTGGTACTCCTCGTTATCGGCCGTGGTCAGTTGCAGCTCGCCACCGGCTTGCAAGCTGGTATTGCCTTGCGCCTCGATGGTGCTGGCCTGGGCCAGCAGGTTGTTGCCTGCGCTCAGGCTCACGTTATCACCAGAGACAGTGGCGCCGATTTGGGTGGTGGTGCGGTCGATGGTGTGCTTGCTGCCCTGCTGCACATCATCGCTGCTCTGGTTTGCTTCGCTGGCCAGTACCAGGTTATTGCCTGCACTCAGGCTCACATCGCCCTTGGCGTCAGCCGTTGAGGCCACCAGACTCAGGTCATTGCCTGCGCTGAGGGAGAGGTTGCCACCGGCATTGAGCTCGCTCATCAGCTGGTCGATGCGCGAGAAACGGTTTTGTCCCTCTTCCCAGGTATGGCGACTCTCAAGGCTGCCGATGGTGATATCGTTACCCGCCTGCAGTGCCATATTGTCCCCCGCCAGCAGCTCGGCGGCAGAGAGGTTGATATCCTTACCTGCTTGCAACAACAGATTGCCCGCAGACGTAATACTGGCGATGTCACCGACATCGGTGCGGCTAAAGCGGGTCTGGTCGCTCAAGACATCGGAGAGAATGCCGTTGACATCCACATGACGCTGCGCAGTCTGGGTCTGGTTGATGATGCTGCCATTGGCACTGGCAAGGGTCACGTTCTGGCCGGATATCTGTCCCTGATTGAGGATGTCATCCATCGCCAGCAAGGTGAGGTCGCCACCGGTTTGCAGCACGCCTTGGTTGGTCAGGGTACTGCCGCTTTTAAGCGACAGGGTGCCATCGGCCAGGAGAGTACCGCTGTTGTTGATGCCACCGGCTTTGAGGTCAATATTGCCTGCTGTGATGACGCTACCCGAGAGGTGGCGCTGGTCGGCTTCCACCAGATAGAGCTTGGGGGCCAATACAATTTGGCCGTTGAACCACACCGGCTCCCACCACACCATGCTGCGGCCAAGCTGCGCCACTTGGGCGGCCGTCAAGGCGACGCCCGGCGTCAATCCCAACTCGCGTTGGTTTTGCGCGGCGTTATCAATCAGCCAACGCATCTGGGCCAAATCCGAGCCCATCTCGCCATTGATAAAGCGGCGACCCGTTTGCGCCAGCACTGCATCGCGGATAACGCGGGTATCAAATGCGGCATCACCGAGCAGCTTGATATCGCGCTCCGGGTTGTAGTTAAGCTGCGCAAAGAAATAATTGGACCCCAAGAACTTGCCAAGGTCTGTCCAGGTCGGGTTTTGCTCGACAGAGGGCGCGAGCGTCAGTGCGGCGCCATTAGGCAAAGCACCGGGCTGCGCGGTGTTGATGGTCTGCCAGCTATCCCATTGACCACTGGCCTGGGCCGCAGCTGCCAGCGCCTGGTCGATATGGGAGAGGGCCGCATTGCCCGCCGAGCCCAGCTCGCTAATGAGAGGATTGACCGCTATCAGGTATTGGCTATCGGGCTTGTCGGTGACCACAAACAGACCATCGCCGCCGCCCGGCAGCGGATAATCCGGCAGCGGCACACCGTTGGGTTCCCCCACCGGGGTGAAGGTGACCTGCTGGGCATTGGTGCCAGCCTGCCAGGTCGGGCCATTTGGACCATCAACCGCAACATTGGCAAGCTCGGGGCGGGGAGTGGTACTGGAAACCGGCCCCGCATTGGCTTTGATGGTGACGTTGTCAATCATCCCGGCCACAGTGCCGGTCAGATTGCTGCCTGCGGAAATAAGGGCGTTGACGCTACCAGTCTCAGTCTGCTCTTGATGTGTGCCAGTTAACTTGTAATAAAGTTCTGCATCAGGAAAACCATATGACGGGGGGCGTGCGGACTCCCCCAGGTATGACATCCCTGCGTCTTTTAACCCCTGAAACTCATAATCAGCGTACTCAGTACTGCCGCCTAGCACATACGACTTATTGGTGATGCTATCAGCATTAATTGTCAGGTTTTTTCCTGCACTAATCACACTTGCATCGTTAGTTAATGCGCCAGTATTAATACTAAGGTCGCCACTAGACAACATGAGGCTCGCGGGGCTACTACTTCGAACTTCCTGCATTTTTTTGGAAAGCAGGAGCTTAACGTCTTGCTCGCCCGAAAACGTCACCGAGCGACGCCAAAAAAAGTTAGCACTGGGCTGAAAATGACTGAATGACCATATGACCTGATGCTCCGGAAGCAGCGGATCATCAGAGAACAAGTACATATTAAGTGGCAATGGCTGACTTGATGATTCTTGGGTGGTCACAACATCAAAAACAGCACGCTTGTTGATGACATCCTGAGCGGACAACCACAGATCGCCATTCCCCGCATCAATAGTGCCTGATGCGTTGATAAGCTGCCCCTGATTCACCTTGAGTGATGCGCCCCGTTCGGCAAGCAGTGTGCCGTACTGGTTGGTCAGGTTACTGTTGGCTGTCAGCGACAAATTGCCACCGCTGTAGAAAGTACCCTCGTTATAGAGCGTCTCACCTGCCCAGCCCTGGTCCCCCAGGCTGGCTATCATGCCGGTGTTGCGCAGCGCGCCGCTGGTATCAAGGCGTAGCGTGCTGCCCGCCTGCAGACTGCCGCTGTTATCAAGACTGCTCGCGACCACCTGCATGGCTCCATTGCTGATAAGCTTGCCACGGTTATCGAACGTACCTGTGGCGGTGACGCGCAGGCCGCTGCCTGCCACCCACTGCCCCTGGTTTTGCCAGTCACCCTGCACGTCCAGCTCAAGCAGGTTCTTGGCGCTGATGCTCCCCTGGCTGGTCAGACTGCTGCCGACCTTCAACGCCAGGTCGCCACCGGAAAGCCATTGACCTATCTGGGTTACGCGTCCGGTGTCGATGCCTAACTTGCTGCCCGCCAGCAACTGGCCGCTGCCATCGAGGGTGGCACTGGTGACCAGCAGTTGGCGCAAGCCAAACAGGATGCCAGCACTGCTCAGGTTGGTATTGGCTTGCAGGCTCAACGTGTCTGCGCTGATTAGGCCGCTCGCCTGGTTACTGAGACTATTGCCGCTGATGTGCAGGGCGCCTTGAGCCACCAGTTGACCTGCGTTATCAAGCTGCTTCGCGTTGATAATGCCATTGGTCTGGCTGCGCAGTTGCGCCCCTTGGCCGTTGGCGAGGCTATTGAGGGTCAGGGTTTGCGCCCCGGCTTGCCACTGCCCTAGGTTGTCCAGCCGCGCACCGGTAAGGGTCAGCTGGTTTTGCGCCAGCACGCTGCCACGGTTGCTGGTTTGGTTGGTCTGCAGGTTGATATCGGTGGCTTGCAGTTGACCGCTGTTATCAAGCTGTTGACCCTGATAGCTAAACTGCCCACCGCTCAGCCACTTGCCTTGTTGGTTGAGAGTGCGGGCAGTGACCTGGCTGTTGCCAGCAATGACCTCGCCTTGCTGGTCCAGTTGGTCGGCACTGATGGTGAGGCGTTGCTGCCCCATCAGCTTGCCCAGTTGCTGCAACATGCCTTGTACGGTAAGCGCCACATTGCCTTGTCCCAGCAGCTCACCACGATTGGTCAGGGTGTTGGCAGTGATGCGAATGTCGCTATGACTGCTGACTCGCCCACCCAACTCACCATGACCCGCGAGGGTCGCATCGATGGCGCCCGCTGCTTGGGTAACGCCTTGAGCCTGCCAACTATCTGCGTTGAGTTGCAGCTTGCCACCTGCCACCAGGTCACCGGGTTGGGTGAATTGACCTGCAGTGACAGTGGCATCTGTGCCTGCTTGCCAGCGTCCGGCCAGTTGCAACGTCGGTGCGGTCACCGCAAGCTGAGTACCTGCGATGACCTTGGCACTGTCGCTGCTACTCAGGGAGGAGGTGGCATTGAGGGTCAATCCGGCCAGCGCGGCCAAAGTGCCGCCCAGTTGCAGGCTGTCGCCGGTGAGGCTTGCACTCTCTTTGGCGAGCCAGGTGCCGCCTTGCGCAATCTGGTTCGCGCTCACATTGAGCGCTTTCTCGGCGTAGAGGTCGCCGCTGCCATCGACTCTCTTGGCACTGACCGCAATCTGGTTGGCATTGAGGCGGCCGTTGTGGTGCAAGTGACCGCTTAACTGCAGGGTGGCATCTTGCCCACTGGTGAGAGTGCCACTGAGGGTGGCATCACTGGTGCGAAGTGTGAGGTCACTCTTGCTGTAGCCAGTGCCAGCCAGGCTCAGCTGGTCGGCGTCGAGGGTCAAAGCATCATCGCTATGCAGTTGCCCATCGATATTGAGGGTGGCAGCCTTGAGCGTCAGTGGGCCACTTGCTGAATACGTGCCTTGCCCGGTCAGGGTGGTGGCACCAATGGTGAGGGCGCGGTTA
>NZ_NEVB01000112.1:0-5626 GCF_002259925.1 Aeromonas sp. A35_P
CAGGTGCATCGCCAGAAACCACTTGGTCAGCGGGAGCTTGGTGTTTGCGAAAATAGTGTTCCCAGTCAATGACATCTGGTGATGGCAGTGATTGCATTGCAGCACGCGTGGCCGACTTTTCAGGTGACAACAGGTCTTGTTGGCACATTCAGGGCAGACAAAGCCGTGAGGAAAACGCCAAGTGAACAACGCGTTTTCGCACTGAGCTTCAGTGCCATAGTCCTTGAGAAGCTCAAACAGGCTGTAGCCTTTCTGGAATTGGACTTTGCTTTTGGCCATGATCTCGCTCCTCGATAACTGTGCATAAGATCAGTATAGTTCGGGGTGACTGCTAATCATGGGTAATCAGGTATTTCTTTGATATCGCGCCGTTTCCCCATCAACAGGAGATCCTTGAGCAATTGGCGATGGAGCGCACTTTACACCAGCGCTTCCGTAACTTGGTGGTTGCGGCCACCGGAACAGGGAAAACCCTGATCTCCGCTTTTGATTTTGCGCGTTTTCTGAAAACCAAACTCGATGCCAAGTTCCTGTTTGTCGCCCATAAAGAGGAGATCTTGCGCCAAGCATTGGCCTCATACCGCGGAGTGCTTAAGCAATCCAATTTTGGCGAACTCTTGGTCGGCGGCGCCGTGCCAACCCACTACCGTCAACTATTTGCCTCGGTGCAATCCTTGAATAACCAGCTGGCTAATTTACGTCTTAGCCCAGACTATTTCGATTACATCGTCATTGATGAGGTTCACCATATTGCGGCGGCCAGTTATCGCGGTCTACTCGCCGCCTTTGAACCTCACATTCTATTGGGATTAACCGCAACGCCAGAGCGCCATGATGGCGGTGATATTCTTGTCGACTTTTGTGGTGTCATCGCAGCAGAGATCCGCTTGCCCGAGGCCATCAATCGTCGCCATCTCTGTCCGTTCCAATATTTTGGTATCGATGATGATACTGACTTGCGCCAAGTGACTTGGAAAAATGGCCGTTATGACATCACTGAGCTCACCAATATCTATACCCACAATCAGCAGCGGGTACAGAAGATAGTCCAGAGCCTCAATGAGATCGTCACCGATATTACCAAGATCAAAGCACTGGCATTTTGTGTGAGCCGTGAACATGCCGACTTTATGTGCAAGGCATTTTTATTGAAGGGCATCAAGGCTGACATCCTCACTAGCGATAACCGAGACGAGCGACATAGTAAGCAACAAGATTTGCGTACCGGCGTTATCAATATTCTCTGCGTGGTGGACATCTTCAACGAAGGGGTTGATATCCCGGAAGTCGATACCTTGCTGTTTTTACGACCAACGGAAAGCCTCACCATCTTCTTGCAGCAATTAGGGCGCGGCCTGCGGCTGGCGAGCGATAAAGAGTGCTGCACCGTATTGGACTTTGTTGGGAATGCCCGTGCGGAGTATGACTTTGCCCAGAAATTCCGGGCACTGGTGGGTAAAACCAATAAGGCGATCAGCCACGAGATCAAACAAGGCTTCCCTCACGCCCCCTTGGGCTGCCGCATCGAGCTCTCAAAACAGACCCAAGAGTTAATTCTGAGCAATATCAAAAAGGCGACTCTCAATACCTCGCGCCTCATGGGCCTGATCCGCCGTTTCTCACAGGATTGCGATTTACCGCTGACGCTGGCGAATTTTTTGAAGTTCTACCCTCATATCAGCCTTGAGGAGATCTACAAGCGCGGCAATTGGAGCGCCTTGGTCAAACAGGCCCACAACCATACCATTTCTGAAATGAGCGATGAGAAGCTGTCAACCCTCTACACCCGGGCCATCAAAACCCGGCTATTGGGCTGCGATGCGCTCCATTACTTGAACTTCTTACAAACCTTGGTGGAAAGCGCCTTTACCTTAACGCCTGAGCACGATGAACGGATGGCCTTGATGTGCCATTACGACTTCTGGCAACAAAGCGGCCCCAACGCAGGCTTTAGCTCCTTGGCGCACAGCCTGAAACAACTCAATCAACCAGAGTTGAGGGCCGAGCTGGCAGATCTGTTGCCCATGCTGATCAACCGGGTGCAACACGAGCAACTGGCCATGCCTGATCTTCCCGGTAATCCACTGCAACTGCATGCCCGTTATGCCAGAGAGCAGGTGCTGGTTGGCTTTGGTGCAACCACCTTCGCGCAGCAACCCACGGCTCGCGAAGGGGTATATGTCATCGCAGAACAAAATATTGAGTTGCTGTTCGTGACCTTGAACAAAACGGAGCAGCACTTCTCCCCCACCACCCGTTATCACGACTACGCCATCAACGAGTCACTGTTCCATTGGCAAAGCCAAAACAGCGCTCGCCCAGAGCGAGGCAAGGGGCTGAGTTACATAAACCACAGGGCAGAGGGTAAGCGCGTGCTTCTGTTCGTTCGTGAGCAGAGCAAAGATGAATTTGGCCGCACCCTTGGCTTTGTGAACTTTGGTGAGGTGGAGTACGTGTCTCATAACGGCAGCCAACCGATGAACATTAGGTGGCATCTTACTACTCCGATGCCGCCATTTATGTGGAAGGATGCAGCAAAATTGGCCGTTGGCTAAACGACAAACGGCTCGCCAGTGGCGAGCCGTTTTGGTCGGGGTCAGCAGGGGATCCGCTCGATGCGGCCGCCGCTCAGTTTGAAGAAGGCATCTTGCGGCAGCTCCTGCAGCCAGGTGGTGGTGTAATCCAGATCCGCATAGGCGCCGCGCAGCATGGCGCCAAACAGGCCGTGAGAGACCACGATGGCACGCTCGGCAATGCGCTCATCCTGCAGCCAGCTCAGCGCCCGGCCCTGAATGCTCTGAAAACTCTCGCCCTCTGGGGCTTGCAGGTACCAGTCAGGCTCATCCAGATCGAGCTCGGGGTGGGTCGCCAGCAGCTCGGGTACCCGGCGACTCTCCCACTCTCCCATCCCCAACTCCACCAGCCGCTCGTCCCAGACGATACGCGCTTGGTCCAAGCCAAGCTGCTGGCACACCCGCTCCGCGGTCTGGCGCGCCCGGCCGAGGGGGCTGGCGTAAAGGGTCCAGTCGGCGGGCTCGGCCAGCAGCTTGGCCAGACGGGCCCCCATGGCGAGGGCCTGGGCTTCGCCCTTGGCGGTCAGTTCGGAGTTGCAGCGCCCCTGCAGTCGCAGTTCGGCGTTGTAACGGGTCTAGCCGTGGCGCAGCAGATAGAGGGTACGGGACATGGTTTCTCCAGCAGGTTCAACGAGATAACAAAAACAAGAGAGGCATGGTAGCAGATGTGCCGGGGCAGCCAAGGCGCAGACGGGGGAAAGAAAAATCAAAACGGGTCAATGATGACCCGTTTATGCTGGCAGGCGCCGTGCTCAGCCCTTCTTGATCTCCCGCAGATAGCGGTAGATGGAGTGAACCGAGATGCCGAGCTGGCGGGCGGCTATCTGGGCGCTGTCCTTGAGTTCGAAGATGCCGAGCTCGTGCAGCTGGTTGACCATGACCCGGGTCTTCTGGGACGGGGGCACCGCCTCGTTGCCGCGCACCTCGGCACTGACGGTGTCGATGGTGCTGTTGAGGGCCTCGTCTATGTTGCGGGCAAACACCTCCGGGGTGGCATGCCCATCGTGGCCGTGCAGGCAATCCGGCATCATGGTGCGCAGCACGGATTGCAGCGGGGCGTCCATGTCGGTGTTGATGCAGAGCAGACCGATGGCCTGCCCCTCGCCGTTGCGAATGACGGTGGTGAGCGAACGCAGCGTCTTGCCGGTGGCGCACTTGGTCATGTAGGGGCTGGAGATATCCTGCCCGCTCTTGAGTTTCATCATCGCCAGGTTGGTGATGGGGGCACCGACGCTGCGCCCGGTGATATGGCCGTTGGCAATCTTGATGATCGACGGATTGCGCGCATCCAGGCTGTGCAGCAGCACCTCGGTGTGCTGGCCATACATGGCGGCGATGCCGTCCACGATGATCTCCATCGCCTTGAGGATCTCGAAATCGGTCGAACTCAGCTCTTGCAGCTTCACATTGAAACCTTATAAAAGGGCCGCCGACCCGGGCAAGGGTGGCAGCCGACAGGGACACTCAGGCGGACATGATATCAATAATGGTGCTGTCTGTGGCAGACATGCCGTCCTTGACCATCTGGCCCACGTTGCGAATGGTCTGCTCCACGTTGCCCGCCACGATCCCCTGCCCCGAGACAGCGTGGCTGTTGAGCGCCATCAGGAAACCGCGCACCGCCGCCCCGGAGGAGGTGCTCACCTTCATGGCGCAGGAGGCCTTGGCGCCATCGCACACCATGCCGGCGCTGTCGCTCAGCACGTTCTGGATGGCGTGGCAGGATTGCTCGAAACTGCCGCCCGCCAGATAGACCATGGCCATGGCCGCCGCCGCGCTGGTAACCGTGTTGCCGCAAAAGGCCGACAGCGGCGGATAGTGGGACTTGATGTAGATGGCGCCCAGGTGACTCATGATGAGGGCGCGGGCCAGCTGCTCTTCGCTGGCACCGAAGCGCTCGGCGATGACCACCACCGGGATGGTGGCGGCGATGCCCTGGTTGCCGCTGCCGAAGTTGCTCATGGCCGGCAGGCTGGCGCCCCCCATGCGGGCATCGGAGGCCGCTGCGGTGCGCATCACGATGCGGTTCATCACGTCCTCGCCGATGAGGCCGGCCTGGATGTTCTGCTGCATGGTGCGGCCAATTTCGAGGCCATAAGGGTTGTTCATCCCCTCGTCGGAGAGTTTGCCGTTGAGCTCGGAGGCCTGCAGGATAAAGCGGATCTGCTCGAACTCCACCTGGGTGGCGAACTCATGAATGGCGGCGATGCGGATGTCGACCCCATCGCAGATGGCGCCGGTGGCGCCCCCCTGGCCCTGTTCGGCCGTGAAGGTCACTTCATCATTGCGGCGCTGCTCGACGATGCGGGTATGGCCGCCGCACAGGGTCACCTCGGCGCTGTGCTCGATGCCCTCTGCATCAAGACCCAGCAAGCGGACCCGGCAATAGATGAACTCGGGGGCCGAGGTGCGGCTCACCTGCACCTGGCCTGCATCGATCAGCGCCTGCGCCTCTGCGACCTGGGCCGGCGTGATGGCAGCCAGCACCTCCAGCCCGGCCTCGGCGTTGCCGCCGATGGCGCCGGCAGCCGCCGCGATGGCCAGCCCGATCTTGCCGGTGCCCGGCACATAGACCCCCATGGAGTTCTTGTAGAGGTTGTCCGACACCACCACCTCCAGCCGGACGGGCTTGCAGCCCAGTTGCCGGGCGGCGACAGCGGCGGCATAAGCGGCGGCGATGGGCTCGGTACAACCCAGCGCCGGTTTGACAACCTGTTGAATAATCTGCAGATACTGCTGCCACGCTTGCTTCATCAGAACACCCTTTCTATCAACATTAACCAGCGATGTGAGCGATCGCTTCCACTTCCACCCTGACACCCATCGGCAGATCCTTCACGGCAAAGCAGCTGCGAGCCGGACAATCTTTCAGGAAATAGCGTTTATAAACCTCGTTGAACGCGGCAAAATCACTGATCTCGGCGAGATAGCAGGTGGTCTTGAGCACGGTATCCAGGTTGCCACCGGCGGCTTCCAAGACATGCTTGAGGTTCTCCAGCGCCTGACGGCTCTGGGCTTCGATGCCCCCTTCCACCACGCCACCCTGCTGTTTG
>NZ_NEVB01000113.1:0-5617 GCF_002259925.1 Aeromonas sp. A35_P
CACTAAAATAACGTGGTGTTTTATAAAAAATAATTGATTAATTCTTCTTTCGATCACATTTCCATAAAAGAGTGCGGTTTTCAGTCCTATAAAGGTGAATTTGATCAACATTTTTGATTAAAAAACCCGTATCCTTGCGCCGAATCTATAAAAACCACAATTCAGGGGTGAGACACATGTCTAATACTGTCACCGGCGCACAGGATGTTGCGACCTCACAGGAGCAAGGAACCCGCTCAGTCCAATCGCGTGGTTGGACCAAACAAGACACTCGCTGGGTAATCAGCCTGTTCGGCACCGCCGTCGGCGCCGGCATCCTGTTCCTGCCCATCAACGCCGGCATGGGCGGCTTCTGGCCGCTGGTGGTCATGGCGCTGCTGGTCGGCCCCATGACCTATCTGGCGCACCGCGGCCTCGCCCGCTTCGTGCTCTCGTCAAGCAAACCCAATGCAGACATCACGGAAGTGGTGGAAGAGCACTTCGGCGTGGGTGCCGGCAAATTAATCACCCTGCTCTACTTCTTTGCCATCTACCCCATCGTGCTGATCTACGGGGTGGGCATCACCAATACCGTGGAAAGCTTCATGGTCAACCAGCTGCAGATGACGGCGCCGCCGCGCTGGATCCTCTCCATCGTGCTGATCATGGGCATGATGTCGGTGATGCTGGCTGGCGAGAAGCTGATGCTCAAAGTGACCGAGTTCCTGGTCTACCCGCTCATCGCCATCCTGGTGGGGATCTCCTTCTACCTGATCCCGGACTGGACCGGTGCCGCCCTCTCCCAGGTGCCGTCTGGCAAGGACTTTGCCATCACCCTGTGGCTGACCATCCCGGTGCTGGTGTTCTCCTTCAACCACAGCCCGGCGATCTCCAGCTTCTCCCTGGCCCAGCGCCGCGATCACGGCGAGCAGGCGGTCGAGAAGTCTGACGCCATCCTCAAGCGCACCGCGACCATCCTGCTCGGTTTCGTGATGTTCTTCGTCTTCTCCTGCGTGATGAGTCTGACCCCGGCACAGCTGGCCGAAGCCAAGTCCCAGAACATTGCCGTGCTCTCCTACCTGGCCAACCAGCACTCAAGCCCCATCATCTCCTACTTCGGTCCGCTGGTGGCGTTCGTGGCCATCGTCTCCTCCTTCTTCGGCCACTACCTGGGTGCCCGTGAAGGCCTGAAGGGGATGATCGTCCAGAACCTGCGCAAGTCCGGCAAGGAGCCGAACCACAAGAAGGTCGAGATCTTCATCATCGCCTTCTTCATCCTGACCCTGTGGGGCACCGCGGTGATCAACCCCTCCATCCTCGGCATGATCGAGTCGATGGGCGGCCCCATCATCGCCACCATCCTGTTCATCATGCCGATGTACGCCATCAAGCGCGTGCCGGCCATGGCGAAGTATCAGGGCCACATCAGCAACGTCTTCGTGGCCCTGATGGGGATGACTGCCATCTCCGCCATCCTCTACCAGCTGATCGGCTAACGCGGTCAGAGACCAGCAACAATGCCAGCCGGGTAACCGGCTGGCATTTTTTTATGGTGCAGGGCCGATTGCAGATCTTCGCGAGGCAAAAAGAGAGGGACCCTTGAGAGCGAGTTGGCTGGCAAGCCACAACAACCCGGTCATGCCTGCCCACGTTTTCGCTCTAACGATCCACCCTGCTCGGGTTGGTGTATCGAGCCACCGTCAAGTCGATCAACTCCTGCCCGCATAATCCAATACGGCAAGGCCTTCCCTCTTCCACGCTCGCACAGCCCCTCCATCCCGACTCAGTGATATCTGCCGGGTTTCAGGTCGTGAAACCTTCTTCTCTGTTTGCCGGGAGGGTTGCCAGGAGTCACGACAGCTACCCGCCCCATCCGAACAGCAATAAAAAACGCCCTCGAATGAGGGCGTTGTCGTTGTGATGCGAAGATACGGCTATCAGGCTTCGCTGTTTGGCACCGGCGAGATGTCCAGCAGGGTCTCATCTTCCGCCATGCAGGCCGCGGCGGTGAACAGCACGTCGGTAGAGCTGTTGAGGGCCGTCTCTGCGGAGTCCTGCAGCACGCCGATGATAAAGCCGACCGCCACCACCTGCATGGCGATGTCGTTGCTGATGCCAAACAGGCTGCACGCCAGCGGGATCAGCAGCAGGGAGCCACCGGCCACACCGGAGGCGCCGCAGGCACTGACGGTCGCAACCACGGAGAGCAGAATGGCCGTCGCCGGATCCACGTCCATCCCCAGGGTGTGGACCGCCGCCATGGAGAGCACGGTAATGGTGATGGCCGCACCTGCCATGTTGATGGTGGCCCCCAGCGGGATGGAGACCGCGTAGGTATCCTCCGGCAGACGCAGTTTTTCACACAGCGTCATGTTGACCGGGATGTTGGCGGCGGAGCTGCGGGTGAAGAAGGCGGTGACGCCACTCTCTTTCAGGCAGGTCAGCACCAGCGGATAGGGGTTGCGGCGGATCTTCCAGAACACGATGAGCGGGTTGACCACGAAGGCGATGAACAGCATGCAACCGATCAGCACCACCAGCAGTTGGGCATAGCCAAACAGGGCCTCAAAACCGGTTTCAGCCAGGGTGGAGGCTACCAGACCCAGAATACCGAGCGGTGCGCAGCGGATCACCGCTTTCACAATGGTGGAGACGCCGTGGGACAAGTCCGTGATCAGGGTCTTGGTACCTTCGCTGGCGTGGCGCATGGCGATGCCAAGGCCGATGGCCCAGGCCAGAATGCCGATGTAGTTGGCGTCCAGCAGCGCCTTGACCGGGTTGGTCACCACGTTGAACAGCAGGGTCTGTAGCACCTCGGTGATGCCGCCGGGCGGGGTGATCTCGGCACTGTTCGCCACCAGGTGCAGGTTGGTGGGGAACAGGAAGCTTGCAACCACGGCCACCGCAGCCGCCAGGAAAGTTCCCAGCAGATAGAGCAGCAGGATCGGCTTCATGTTGGTTTTTTGACCCTGCTTGTGGCCGATGATCGCCGCCATCACCAGTACGAAGACCAGCAGCGGCGCCACCGCCTTCAAGGCGCCGACGAACAGGCTGCCGAGCAGACCCGCCGCTTTGGCCCATTCCGGCATGAACATGGCAAGGAGGATACCGAAGACCAGACCGACCAGGATCTGGCTAACCAGGCTGGTGCTGTTGACCAGTCTTATGAGGGGGTGTTGTTGTGTCATCAAATAGTCCCTGAGCACCTAAGTGCGTGAATCATTAGTCCTGTTGGCAACCGCTACACCAGGCGACACCCATGTCACGGGCTGGCGTCGTCTGCCCCGGCAAGCCTTCTGTCGAGCCTGTCCGGAAACACACGGGGTTGCGGACAAGGAATATCCCATCTGCAGCCGCTTTTTTCCACAGAATCACTGAAAAATATCCGCTTCGCCTCACAAAAAATCTACAACACCGAAATAACACAATATCAACAACGCTCAAATGGATGCCATTTTTCCCCCCGATTGGCCGCCAACCTCCACCCGGCGGTGGTATCATGACGGTTTTGCCGCGGAGCCTTTGCCATGATCTCATCCCTGTTGACCCGTCACTTTGGCTTCGATCGGTTGAGACCGGGACAGGAAGAGGTGATCAGCCGGCTGTTGGCGGGCAAGAACGCCGCCGCCATCTTCCCCACCGGCTCCGGCAAATCCCTCTGCTATCAGTTGCCAGCACTGGCCCTGCCCCATCTGACCCTGGTTATCTCCCCCCTGATCGCACTGATGCACGATCAGCTCGCCTTTTTGCGCAGCAAGGGGATCGCCGCCGCCACCCTCGACTCCAGCCTGACAGCGGAGGAGAGCCGCCGGGTGATGCAGCAGGCCAACGACGGCCAGCTCAAGATCCTGATGATCTCGGTGGAGCGCCTCAAGAACGAGCGCTTTCGTCGCTTCATCCAGCAGGTGCCGCTGTCAATGCTGGTGGTGGACGAGGCCCACTGCATTTCGGAATGGGGCCACAACTTTCGCCCCGACTACCTCAAGCTGCCGGACTATCGCCGCGAGCTGGCCATTCCCCAGGTATTGCTGCTGACAGCCACCGCCACCCCGGCCGTGATGGCCGACATGCAGGCCAAATTCGACATCGAGGATGACGGGCTCATCGTCACCGGCTTTTA
Organism: Aeromonas sp. A35_P; assembly: GCF_002259925.1. Taxonomy (NCBI): domain Bacteria; kingdom Pseudomonadati; phylum Pseudomonadota; class Gammaproteobacteria; order Aeromonadales; family Aeromonadaceae; genus Aeromonas; species Aeromonas sp. A35_P. Next base: position 4,100 of record NZ_NEVB01000113.1, read on the forward strand.
TCGCGCCAACCTGGACCTGGCCGTCGTCCCCCTGTCCGCCGAGGCGCGCGATGGCTGGCTGCATGGGGAACTGGCGCGCGATCCCGCCGCCCCCACCATCATCTACGTCACCCTGCAGCACACCGCCGAAGCCTGTGCCGCCCAGTTGCAGCAGCGCGGGATCAGGGCCCGTGCCTATCATGCCGGGCTCGACGCCGCCTTGCGCAGCCAGATCCAGCACGATTTCATGACCGGCAAGCTGGATTGCATCGTGGCCACCATCGCCTTTGGCATGGGCATCGACAAGGCCGATATTCGCCGGGTGATCCATTACGATCTGCCCAAGTCCATCGAAAACTACAGCCAGGAGATAGGCCGTGCCGGCCGCGATGGCCAGCCTTCCCGCTGCATCGTGCTGGCCAATCGCAGCCAGTTGCCGGTGCTGGAGAATTTCGTCTATGGCGACACTCCGGATCGCTCGGCCATCGTCGCGCTGCTCGAGATCCTGCTGCAAAGCGGTAGCGAGTGGGAATTCAGCCTGCTGCGTCTGTCCAATGAGACCAACATCCGCCAACTGCCGCTCAAGACCCTACTGGTCTATCTGGAGATGGCGGGCATCATAGCCCCGGCCTACAGCTACTTTGCCGAGTACCGTTTCAAGTTCGTGCTGGAAAAAGCGGAGATCCTGGCCCGCTTCAACCCCGAACGCCGCCTGTTCCTGGAGCAGCTGTTTGCCTGCGCCCCACAGGCCCGCAGCTGGTGCACCATGGACTTCGATGCGCTCTGGCAAGGCTATCAAGGGGAGCGGCACCGCGCGGCGGCGGCCTTGGACTACCTGCAGCAGCAGGGCTGGATCGAGCTGGAAAGCAAGCAGATGACCGAGGTTTACCGGGTGCTGCGCCAGGAGATTGACGTGACTACCCTGGCCGATGAGCTGCATGACTTGTTTGAAAAGAAGGAACACAGCGAGCTGGCGCGTCTGCAGGCACTGCTGGCCTTTTTTACCTCCCGCCAATGCCTGAGCCATGAACTGGCACGCTACTTTGCCGATCAGGCTGCGCCCACTCATTGCGGGCACTGCTCTGTCTGTCGGGGCGAGGTGGCAGAGCTCCCTCCCTTGCCTGGCCGGACACTCCCCAATGAACAGGGGCTAAAAGCCTGGTGCGATCCCCTGGTGGCCCTGTGTCACACCCGGCATCCGCGCGTCCTGACCCGCTTTCTGTGCGGCATCGCCACGCCGCTCACCACCCGGGTCAAGGCGAAAAGCCTGGCCGGATTTGGCCAGCTGGCATCCCACCCCTTCGCCGACGTCCTGGCGGCGGTTTCCCGCATTTATCCGCGCCACCACGATCACTAGCTCACCAGACAGGTCCGATTGCGCTGAAAAAATAAGACCCTCGCATTTGCGAGGGTCAAGCCAACGGAAACGTGCTTAAACAGAGCTTTGTATCGGCAACCAGCCACTCTCTTGCTAAAGCGCTGACTGCCCGACACAGGGCCAATCTAGAGCAGTCGCAATGTAGCGTCAATGTAAAAATT
>NZ_NEVB01000114.1:0-5605 GCF_002259925.1 Aeromonas sp. A35_P
GTGTACTGTTTCTGGTAATAGGACTGCCGCTGCTGTTCTACATACTGGGACACGGTGAGGCCTACGTGACCTGGGGTCCGTGGATCTCCGCCATCGCACTCATGCTGTGGCTGCTGCTGGACGTGGACAAGATCCGCCGCGGCGGAGGCCGCTGAGCCGGGCAGTACACCGTTAAAATCCGCTGATCACCATTTATTCGCTTCTTTCCCCGCAAAAGGATCGCTACACTGATTTTTTGCGATGCGTTCCAGCATCCGCCTCTCCAGTGAAGGTTATCCGCATGCAGCAACACGTTCAGCGCCAGGGCGTCATCTACGCCTTGTGCGCCTATACCCTTTGGGGCCTGGCGCCCATCTACTTCAAGACCATCGCCGCCGTGCCGGCCGCCGAGATCCTGACCCACCGCATGATCTGGTCGTGCGCCCTGCTGCTGGTGCTGACCCTGCTCGGCCGCCAGTGGCACAAGGTACAGGCGGTGCTGCGTCGGCCGAAGGTGCTGCTCACCCTGGCCTTCACCTCCATCACGGTCGGCGGCAACTGGCTGCTGTTCATCTGGGCCATCAACAACGGCCACATGCTGGATGCCAGCCTCGGCTACTACATCAACCCGCTGTTCAACGTGCTGCTCGGCATGCTGTTCCTGAGCGAGAAGTTGCGCCGGCTGCAGTGGTGGGCGGTGGGACTGGCAGCGATCGGCGTCGCGATCCAGATCATCGCCTTCGGCTCCCTGCCCTGGATCGCCCTGGTGCTGGCCTCGAGCTTCGCCATCTATGGTCTCATTCGCAAGAAGCTGGCCCTCGACGCGCTGACCGGCCTCTTGATCGAGACTCTGATCATGCTGCCGCCGGCCGCCATCTATCTGTGGGGCTTTGCCGACAGCCCCACCAGCCATCTCACCCAGAATGACTGGCACCTCAACCTGCTGCTGATCGCCGCCGGTGCCGTCACCACGGCGCCGCTGCTCTGCTTCACCGCCGCCACCACCCGGCTCAAGCTCTCCACCCTGGGCTTCTTCCAGTACATAGGGCCGAGCCTGATGTTCATCCTGGCGGTCACCCTCTATGGCGAGGCGCTGGCACTGGACAAGATGATCACCTTCGCCTTCATCTGGAGCGCGCTGGTGCTGTTCAGTCTGGACGGGCTGCGCAGCGGCAAGCGCAAACAGGCGGCGGAGCAGGCTTGACGGCAAGGGGGCACAACGCTGCAATAATCTACAAGCCCATGTCCGGGTTTCAGGTTATCAATAGTTGATGAGCGCACCCCAATCCCGCATCCACTACTGGCAATCCCGGCTGCTGCCGGGAGTTGAACTCTCCCATTCCCACCACAGGGAGTTCAGCTATGGCCGCCATGTGCACCTGGACTACCACATAGGTCTGGTGCAGCAGGGCGGCCAGAAATTCATCCACAAGGGCAGCAGCCACCACCTGGTGCGCGGCGAGCTATCCACCGTCAACCCGGACGAGATGCACGACGGCCTCAGCCTGCTGCCGGAAGGGTACGAGGTGCGGGTGTTCGCCATCGCCCCCGAGCAGCTGGCCCGCTGGCTGCCGGACAGCCCGGAACTCTTCTTCGACCAGGGGCTGCAGCGCCGCCCCGACCTCTATCAAGGCTTCGCCCGGCTGCACATGTACCTGGACAATCCCAGCCCCGACGGCCTGCTGGCGGAGAGCCAGCTGCTGGCCCTGCTCGGCGAGCTGCTGCACATCGCCCCCGAGCGCCACGCCCTGGCCGACCCCCAGCTCAGGTACCTGCGCGACTACCTGATGGCTCGGCTGGATCAGCGCCACAGCCTGGAGGATCTGGCCGCCCTGTTCGGGCTGGATCGCTTCGCCTTTCTGCGCCAGTTCAAGAAGAAGACCGGCATGACCCCCTACGCCTGGCTCAAGCGACTGCGGCTCGAGCAAAGCAAGCGTCTGCTCGGCAGCGGCCTGCCGGTGAGCGAGGTGGCGCTGGCGGTCGGCTTCTTCGATCAGAGCCACTTCCATCACGGCTTTCGCCAGGCGTTCGGCCTCACCCCCGCCGATTTTCGCCAGCAGATGCTGGCCGCCAGCGGACGCACCGACTAACCCCAAGCTGCAATCTTTTACAATCCGGCGACCCCGCAATCCGCCATGCTGTCACCTCGTACCGTCATCGAGGTTTCACCATGTTTACCAGCCTGTTTCTGACCATAGGTCTCATCCATCTCATCGCCCTGGCGAGCCCGGGCCCCGACTTCGCGCTGATCCTGCGCACCAGCCTGCACAGACCTACCGCGTTGGGTGCTGCACTCGGCATCGCGCTCGCCATCCTGCTGCACGCCACCTTAAGCCTCACCGGCATCAGCCTGCTGATTGCCGAACACCCCTGGCTGTTCATGGCGGTGAAGGTGGTCGGCGCCCTCTATCTGGGCTGGCTCGGCTGGGGGGCGCTGAAGGCGGCCTGGCACAGCTCGGCCGAGCTCGCCCTGCATGCCGGCGGCGAGGCGCAGGGCTGGCGCAAGGGGGTGCAGCGCGGCATTGCCACCAACCTGCTCAACCCCAAGGCGCTGCTGTTCTTCATGGGGCTGCTGGCCGCCATGGTGACACCCCAGGTGGACGGCCTGACCCGCGGTCTGCTGGTGCTGGAGCTGTTCCTCATCTCGCTGGCCTGGTTCGGGGTGCTGGCCTGGAGCCTCTCCACCGTGCGGGCCCAACGCCTGCTCGGCCGCGTGCAGCGTCCGCTCAATCTGGTCACCGGCCTGCTGTTCGGCGCCGTCAGCCTCTCCATCCTGACCGGCATGGCCGGCGAGGCCTATGCCCTGGCCCTGCCCTGACCCCTGCCTTGCTGCCATGAAAAGAGGGATGGCCCGGGCCATCCCTCTTTGCGTTCATGTTTCCTGACCGGGTAACCGGCCCTCTCACTCACCCTTCATCAGAACCACTGACCGTGGCGCTTGATATAGATGCTCTTGACGGTCTGGGTCAGCCCCATGTAGGCCAGCATGGTGATCACCAGCCACATGAAGTACTTGGGCCCATCCAGGGTGATGAAGCCGAAGTGCTCGGCCAGCGGCGAAAACGGCAGGTAGCAGCCGATGGCGATGGCGATCGAGGTGGAGAGCAGCACCGGCAGGGTGGCGGTACTCTGCAGGAACGGGATCTTGCGGGTACGCAACATGTGCACCACCAGGGTCTGCGACACCAGCCCCTCGATAAACCAGCCGGAGTTCATGATGGCCTGACCGTTGACCAGCGGATCCATGCTGCCGTTGGCGGTGGCATAGAGGGCGCCGGCGCCGAACACGAACCACATCAGACAGTAGGTGCTGATATCGAACACCGACGAAGTCGGGCCGAGCCACAGCATGAAGCGCTTGATGTTGCTCGCCTCCCACTTGCGCGGCCGCTTGAGGAACTCGGGGTCCATCTTGTCCCACGGCAGCAGCATCTGGGAGACGTCGTACACCAGGTTCTGGATCAGCATCTGCATCGCCAGCATGGGCGCCCAGGGCAGCCAGGCGGAGGCCACCAGCACCGAGAAGACGTTGCCGAAGTTGGAGCTGGCGGTCATGTTGAGGTACTTCAAGATGTTGCCAAAGGTCTCGCGCCCCTTGATCACCCCCTCCTCCAGCACCATCAGGCTCTTCTCCAGCAGGATGATGTCGGCGGTCTCCTTGGCGATGTCGGCACCGCTGTCCACCGAGATCCCCACGTCCGCATCCCGCAGTGCCGGCGCATCGTTGATGCCGTCACCGAGGAACCCCACGGTATTGCCGTTGGCCTGCAGCGCCTTCACCACCCGCGACTTCTGCAGCGGGGTGAGCTTGGCGAAGATGGTGGTCTGTTTGACCGCCTCGCACAGCGCCACGTCGTCCATCCCCTCGATATCCTTGCCGAACAGCGGCACGCCGGGCGCCAACCCCACATCGCGGCACACCTTGCTGGTGATGATGGGGTTGTCGCCGGTCAGCACCTTGACCGCTACGCCGTACTCATTGAGGGCACGGATAGCCGGCGCGGCCGAATCCTTGGGCGGATCGAAGAAGGTGAGGAAGCCGCGCACCACCAGCTTGGCCTCGTCGCGGGTCTGATAGCTCTGCTTGCACTCGTCCGCCGGGATCTCGCGGGTCGCCACGATCAGCACCCGATAACCCTCGGCGTTGAACTCCTCGCTCTGGCGCAGCAGGGCGCGGCGATCGGCATCGGTCAGCTCCCTAACCTCCTGGCCATCGGCGATCTCGCTGGAGACGGCCAGCATCTCTTCCACCGCCCCCTTGGAGACCATCAGCTGCTGGCCCAGATCGTCCTGCACAATGACCGACAGGCGCCGGCGCACGAAGTCGAACGGCAGCTCGTCCACCTTGCGGTAGTTGGCTGGCTTGCAGCTCTCCCCCAGCGCATCGGCGTGCTCGACCACCGCGATGTCCATCAGGTTCTTCATGCCGCTCTGGTGATAGCTGTTGAGCCAGGCCAGCTGCAGGATCCGGTCGTCCCGGTTGCCACGCACATCGTAGTGGTGCTCGAGGATGATCTTGTCCTGAGTCAGGGTGCCGGTCTTGTCGGTGCAGAGCACGTCCATGGCGCCGAAGTTCTGCACCGAGTTGAGCCGCTTCACCACCACCTTGCGCTTGGCCATGGCCACCGCGCCGCGCGCCAGGTTGGCGGAGACGATCATCGGCAGCATCTCGGGGGTGAGCCCCACCGCCACCGCCAGCGCGAAGGTGAGCGCCGACATCCAGTCGCCGCTGCTGATGCCGCTCAGCATGAAGACGATGGGCACCATCACCAGCATGAAGCGGATCAGCAGCTTGGTGACGCTGTTCACGCCGCGATCGAAACTGGTCTCGATGCGCTTGTGGCTCACCACGTTGCGGGCCAGCGAACCGAAATAGGTGTCGCTGCCGGTGGCTACCACCACGGCGCGGGCGGTGCCGCTCACCACGTTGGTCCCCATGAAGCAGATGTTGGGCAGATCGAGCATCCCCCCCTCGGCTGCAGCGCTCCCTTCCGCCGACTTGCCGGCCACGGCGCCCAGGGTGTCGTACTTCTCCACCGGCAGCGCTTCGCCGGTCAGCACCGCCTGGCTGATGAAGAGATCGCGCGATTCGATCAGCTTGATGTCGGCCGGGATCATGTCCCCCGCCTGCAGGTGCACTATGTCGCCGGCCACCAGCTCGGTCATGGCAACCTCCTTGCGCTGGGGGGCGACTCCCGGCGAGGGGCGACGCTGTACGGTAGCGGTGTTGCGCACCAGTGACTTGAGCGCCTCTGCCGCCTTGGCTGAGCGGTACTCCTGCCAGAAACGGAGCAGACCGCTCAGACCCACCATGACGCCGAGGATGATCACCTTGACCCAATCCTCGTCGCCCGGCTCGGCCATCAGCACGTCCATCACGTAACTGACCAGCCCGAGCACGATCAGCACCATCACGAAGGGGTTCTTGAACGCCTGCAGCAGCTGGATCAGCGCATGGGGCGGCTTGTCGTGGGTCACCTCGTTGGGACCAAACCGGATCAGGCGGTTGGCGGCCTCGGTCGCGGTGAGGCCGTCGATGTTGCCGCGCACGGCGGTGAGGGTGTACTCGAGGGACTTGTCGGCCTCGTCGAGCACCCTGGAGGAGAGTTTCTCCCTGGCACTAGGC
>NZ_NEVB01000115.1:0-5584 GCF_002259925.1 Aeromonas sp. A35_P
CCTCTTGCTGCGGGGCCGTGATCAAGGCTCATGTGCTGCTCGGAATCCTCACGTATGTCTATACGCTCCGGTTCCTGCGCGGCTCTTTACCTTGCTGACGATCTCTAGTTACAGACAGTTAACAGTTTCAAGCTCAGGTACAACCATCCCATCCCCTCTGTCCTTTTGCCTGAGAGTTTCCGGCGCCGGATTGCGATGCAATCATGGTGCCTTGCTCCTTCGGCGCCCGATTCAACGGGTCTCTCCAGAGTATCGTCCAGTAGCAGTCCACACCGGTTGCCCGGTACCTGAAAGATTCACTTCTTCGGTGGATGGTCGCCCATCGCTCTCCTGCTACCTTCATCCGAACTAGTTTGGATTAGGAAGCGGGCATGGTAATCCAAAAAGTGTGAGCTGTCTCCCACTCGCGCCCCCTCGCCGCCGATTTTTTTCGATCCCGGCCAGGCGGAGGCTAAATGTTATTTGTTCGTTAACTATCAATATCTTAGACCACGTAGCCTGTACAGCCTGCCGCTCGCTAGTCGAAACATGGGCCATATCAAGATGATCTTTCGTCTCGACCAGAAAAACTTGCCGACATATCCAATCAAAAGGGTTGCACACAAACGCAATAAGCCGATAATCCAGCGCATAACTAAGCACTTTGCAAGGAGGTTATGCAGTGTGCCTGGTTGGTCCCCCCGGACCGCTCGCCTGAGCCGGCCGTCGCCGGTTCAATCGCATATGGCTTGGGCATATCACGCCCCCTAAGGATGACCAAAAGAGAATGAACGAGACCCTGGTAGCACAAGATTACCGTCAGCTGGTTGAACAATTCGGCTCCCCCCTGCTGCTGCTCGACAAGGCAGCCGTCCGCAAACAGTATCGGGCCCTGGCCGCCGCCCTGCCCGATGTACGATTGCACTATGCACTCAAGCCCCTGCCCCACGAGGCAGTGGTCTCTGTCTTGAAGGAAGAGGGGGCCTGTTTCGATCTGGCCACCAATGGCGAAGTGGATCTGGTGCGCAGTCAGGGTGTCCGCCCGGGGCGCTGCATTCATACCCACCCCATCAAGCGCGACAGCGATATCCGCTATGCGCTGGAGTACGGCTGCACCGTGTTTGTCTACGACAACCCGTTGGAGCTGGAGAAGTTCCTCCCCTACAAGGACGAGGTGAAACTGCTGCTGCGGGTGAGCTTCCCCAATCCCGAGACCAAGGTCGACCTCTCCAATAAGTTCGGCTGCACTCCGGAACAGGCGCTGCCGCTGCTGCAGCTGGCCCACGCCAAGGGGATCAAGGTGATGGGGCTGTCGTTCCACGTCGGCTCCCAGGTGCCCCATGCCCGTCGCCACGTGCAGGCCATCGACGCCTGCCGCGAAATCATGGAGCAGGCCTGGGAGCTCGGCCTCAAGCCCTGGGTGCTGGATATCGGCGGCGGCTTCCCGGTGGATTATGAGGGCGGCGAGTTCGACATCGACGGCTTCTGCGCCCCGATCCGCGAGGCGCTGGCCAAGCTGCCCGCCACCGTGCAGAAGATTGCCGAACCGGGCCGCTTCATCAGCGCGCCGGCCATGACCTCGGTCTCCAGCGTGATGGGCAAGGCCCACCGCGGCGACAAGATCTGGTACTACCTGGATGACGGTCTCTACGGCAGCTACAACGGCCAGCTCTATGACCACGTCACCTACCCGGTGAGCACCCCGCTGGCCCGCGGCGAGCTGCACAACTCTGTGCTCTCCGGCCCCACCTGCGACAGCGTGGACGTGATCCGCGACGGCATCATGCTGCCGGATCTGGCCATCGGCGAGCTGGTGGTGGGCCGGGTGATGGGGGCCTACACCTGGGCATCGGCCTCCACCTTCAACTTCTTCTCCAAGGCAAACATCCTCATTCTGGACAGCAGCCAGCAGGGGCAGAAGCTGGTTGCCGTGGCCTGACAGACCTGCGCCAAAAACAGAAGGGGGAAGCCGATGCTTCCCCCTTCTTGTTATGGCCTGGCGAATCGTCAGATAAACTGGCTGGTCAGCAGCCAGCCGGTGTAGCCGACGAAGCAGGCGAGCAGCACGCCCCCCTCCAGCCGGTTGATGCGCCCCTGCCCCTTGCGGCCCAGGCACATCACCAGCAGCAACAGGGTCAACCCCATCATCAGACTCCAGTCGCGGGAGAGCACCTCAGGCGCCACGTCCAGCGGGTGGATGCCGGCCGCGATCCCGACCACCGCCAGGGTGTTGAACAGGTTGGAACCGAGCACGTTGCCAAGGGCCAGATCATGCTCGTTCTTGCGAATGGCGATAAGCGAAGAGGCCAGCTCCGGCAGCGAGGTGCCGATGGCGACGATGGTGAGACCAATCACCAGATCGCTGATGCCAAAGCCCTGGGCTATGGTCACTGCGCCCCATACCAACAGGCGGGAGGCACCGATCAGCAGCACCAACCCGACCACCAGCCAGAACAGGGCCAGCTTGAGGGACATGCCCTCGCTGTCGATGCTCTCCTCGGTCTCCGCATCCAGTGCATCCCCCTTGCCGCGCATGCCGGCCCAGATAGACCAGCCCATCAGCGCCAGGAACACCACGCCGAGGATGGCAGCGTCCGTGCGATCCAGGCGACCATCCAGCAAGAGGGCGCCGGAGAGCAGGGTGATGCCGAGCAGGATGGGGATCTCCTTGCGCACCACCTGGGAAGCCACGGCGATAGGGCTGATCAGGGCCGTCAAGCCGAGAATAAGGGCGATATTGGTGATGTTGGAGCCATAGGCATTGCCGAGCGCGAGGCCGGGATTGCCCTGGGAAGCCGCCAGCGCGGAGACCACCATTTCAGGGGCCGAGGTACCAAAACCGATGATCACCATGCCGATCAGCAGCGGCGGCATACCGGCATAACGGGCAGTGGCGGCGGCACCGTCCACGAACTTGTCGGCACTCCAGACCAGCAACGCCAGTCCGGCAATCAAGGCAACAAAAGCCAGGGTCATATTTTTCTATCTCATCCACGGCAAACACGAGAGCCAGGCAACTTGCCTGGCTCCATCCAAACGCGGCAACAGTGTAACGGGCCGCCTTGCTATTTCAAGATGAAATCAAACGGCGATTAATCTTTCACAACGCCGCCAGCAGACTCTCGGCATCCGACACCTCGAACTTGCCCGGCGCCTCCACGAAGAGCCGCTCCACAACGCCGTCATTGGCGATGAGGGCAAAGCGCTGGGCGCGCACGCCGCCAAAGGCACCGGTCTCCTTGGCCAGCCCCAGAGCCCGGGTCCAGCTGCCGTCACCGTCCGCCAGCATGGTGATGGCTGCGGCGTTCTGGGCATCCTGCCACGCCTTCATCACGAAGGCGTCGTTGACCGACAGGCAGCAGATGGCATCCACCCCTTTGGCTTTGAACTGGTCCGCCAGCACCACGTAGCCAGGAAGATGAGCGTTGGAACAGGTGGGGGTAAAGGCGCCGGGCACCGCAAACAGCACCACCCGCTTGCCGGCAAACAGGCTGTGGGTATCCCGCTGCTGTTTCCCCTCTGGGGTGATGAAGGTGAATTCGCCCGCAGGCAGGGTCTGACCCGTCGCAATCATTGTGTTCATCCTTAAGTGGAGGGAAGGAGCCCCAGTCTACCCCACGGCCGAGCTGTGACACAGGCCCCCCTTTAGCGGGATCATTTGAACTAACCTTGAGCAGGATCAGCCGACCAAGGAGGCTTCATGCAGCACTACTACGATGGACTGGAAATTCGCCCCTCCCCCCTGCGCGAGCAGCAGCAGCTGGATCAGCTCAACCACCTGCTTGCCCATGTCGGCCAGTATTGTACCGGTTACTCCAGCGCCTACCGCCAGCGCCGTCTGCAGGATCTGGGGGAGTTGGCCAGCCTGCCCCTGCTCAATGCCGGCGAGCTGTTCGCCGCCCAGCAGGCCCACCCGCCCTTTGCCGGCCTCACCGGTCGCCCCGCCAGCCAGGCGCTGCGGGTGTTTGCCTGCCCCGGCCAGCTGGCCATTCCCGAATATGCCGGGGCCGACTGGTGGGGGGCGGCGCGGGCCCTGTTCGCCGCCGGCTTCAAGGCCGGGGAGGTGCTGCTCAACGGTCACGACTATCACATCAGCCCCACCGCCTTCATCTTCGACAACGGCGCCCGCCAGCTAGGGAGCCCGGTGGTGCCCTGCGGCCCCCACGATACCCGGCGCCAGCTGGAGGCGTTGCAGCGCTTTGAGCCGACCGGCTTCGTCGGACCGCTGGCGGTGCTGCTGGACCTGCTGGAGGCGGCAGAGCGGGCCGAGGTGCCGAGCGACAGCCTGCGCTGCGCCCTGCTGTGCGAATCGTCCCACCCCGACACCCGGCCGCTGCAGGCGGTGCACGGCATCCGCGCGCTCAACTGCCTGCTGCTGCAGGATGCGGGGGTGATCGCCTACGAGAGCCAGCCCGGCCAGGGGTTCATCGTCAACGAGAACTGTCTGGTCGAAATCATCGATCTGGCCAGCGGCGAGCCGGTCATCGGCGACGCCGTCGGCCAGCTGGTGGTGACCCGGCTCGATCTGGAGTACCCGCTGCTGCGCCTCGTTACCGAGTGGCAGGGCCACTGGCTCGCCGGTGCCAGCCCCTGCGGGCGCACCAACCGGCGACTCAGGCTGGTGTGAGGTTCCATCCATCCAGACACAGAACGGGCAGCCAGTGGCTGCCCGTTCTGCATGCAACGCCGCTCAGCGCCGCGTCTGCCAGGTGGCGATGGCGAGCAGGGAGTCGGGGGTAAATTCGGCGGCCCGCGCGGCTATCTCTGTCTGGCTCATCCAGCACACCTCGCTCACCTCTTCGGCCTGCAGCCGCAGCGGCCCCTGATAGTGGCAGCTGTAAAGGCCGCCCCAGACCCGGTAACCCTCCCCTTCGGCATAGAAGGTGCCAAAGCCTTCCAGCGGCACCCCTTCGATGCCCAGCTCCTCGGCCAGTTCGCGGCGGGCGGAGGGTTCCATCTGTTCGCCCGTGGTGACCACGCCGCCGGCGCAGGCGTCCAGCATGCCGGGACAGAAATCCTTGCTGAGGGTACGCCGCTGCACCAGGATCCGGTCAGCCTCGTCGAGCACCAGGATATAGCTGGCGCGGTGGCAGAGGTTCTCTCGCCGCACCTTGGCGCGCTCGGCCACGCCGATCACCCGGTTCTCTCCATCCACCACATCCACCCACTCCACACGCAGACCCTTCTGATTCATCCAAGTGACCGCAGTATATCGGGGTAACGGCTTGTCATGGCAGCCTTTTTTCAATTGCGTCCCGGCCGGCCGCAGACGGCAAACCGGATTCATACAAACCTCCATAAATTGTCACATCCGTGTCACCTGGCGAGGCCATAGTGTGCCCTGTCCACGCAACAGGTGTTTTGTGATGAAGGTGTTCAAGAACTTGTCTCCCCGCCAGATTGCCCGCTACATCAAGAGCTTCCATCACGGCAGCTTCATGGTGGAGACCCACGGGCGGTTCGAGTTCAGCGGCGGCGAGATCAATCTGGAGAGCCTGACCTGCCGTCAGACCCTGAGTCTGGCCCGGCAGATCAATCTGGAGGTTCGCGGCCTGCGCCACACCACCCTGCTGTTGGGGTAACTTCCATAGTCCTTTCTGTTTCC
>NZ_NEVB01000116.1:0-5573 GCF_002259925.1 Aeromonas sp. A35_P
GAGGCCGCCGAGCGGCTACAAACCTTGTTGCAGGACCGGGATCATGAAGTGTTTGGTGCACTGTTCCTCGACTCCCAGCATCGCGTACTGGCTTTTGAGGAACTGTTTCGCGGCACCCTCGATAGCGCCAGCATCTACCCACGGGAAGTGGTCAAAAGGGCCTTGTTACTCAACTGTGGGGCCATCATCGCGGTGCACAATCACCCAAGTGGTGACCCTGAACCCAGCCACTCTGACCGAGTTTTCACCCAAGCCCTCAAAGAGGCCTTGGCCTTGGTCGATGTCCGGTTGCTCGACCATCTGGTGGTCGGTGCTGAGGGCGTCGTCTCGCTGGCCGAAAGAGGTCTGCTATGAACCAGACCCCAGGCAAACCCCACCTCACTGCCATCGATATCCTCCTCGAGCTGCGTTGCTGGCTTGCAGACAACGTCGAGATGCAGGCCGAGCCCGCCATCGTGGCTCACCTGCCCAATAGCTACCTGCTCACCCAAGCTGACTGTATCGAGGCTATCGATGCACTGCTCCATCAGTTGCGGCACTAATCAGTGCCCAGAAGAGACAAACGCCATGCGATTACCCAATCCCTTTTCCCTGGAGGAAGCGCTCGAGAAGCTGCGCCATCGCCTGACAGCCGTCAGCAACGAAGATGCGCTGACGTTGCTGGAGAAGGCCGTCACCAAGGCTCGTGATGACTGGCGTTATGCCAAGCAGTTTGAAGAGACCTTGCTGCAAGGATCCACCATCGAGATACGTGAATGTCTCAGCTGCTTTGGCGACTACTTCGAGCACTCCCGAGACGCACCGCCCTATTACCCGCATCACGATGCCGTTAACGGCATTGATTGTGCGCTCTACACCATCCTGTTTGATGTTGCTCACCCAGACGCAGAGCAGGCACACGAATAACGCCTGCATTCCAAACCAGGATCATTAGCGCCAACACCATGATCCGGATATCCCGACATCACTCACAAGGCCACCTCACCAAAGGTGGCCTTTTGCATTTCAAGGAGTCATCCCCATGTCTGCTTTCATGATTGACCGCAAGGACTACCTTGCCTTTGCCGTGCAGTTACACCGCTTTTGCAATGCCCCGATGCCACCGCACTACACCCTTGAGTTGCTGCGGACCCTCTGGTGGCTCGCGCCAGCAGACACGACCAATACCTGGACGTGGCGGGTAGACCGGCTGGTACGGCTGATGATGCTCGCCAACCGCCGTGCAGTTTGGCATCGCTATCAGCTGGGGCGTCAGCAGGACCACAAAGAACCACGCCAGCGTGGCTCAACCAAACTGGGACTGCTTAAACCTGCCCACCGTTACCACCAGGCACAACTCACCGATGCCGAACTGGTGGCGCTGTACAAATTCACCTGCTGCGCCCTGTACCAATCGAGTGAATGGAGCGGGAGCCCCGAGCATGCTCCACGGCTGGTGAAGGTAATAGAGCAGTTGCAGCAGGCGCTGGCGCAAGATGTGCTGACTCGGTTGTCACTGTGGGACCAAGCTCCTTGGGGAGAGATGTGATGAACCTTTCCATCACTCTGACAGTGACAAGCTCACCACCGAGCTCAACTGCCCAGATAGCTCAACGTATCTCCGATGACATGGCACACCTGCATCACCGTCTAGGGGATGGGGTCAGTGATGAACTGGGCATCAGCATCAGTTACCTGGTTGAACAATTTGCGCTGCTGGCAGCGGCTTACCGTGTACCAGCAGAAAGGGAGAAACACCCATGATCGAATTCAACGATAGCTTCACCCAGGTCGCAGTCGCTCAGGCCATGAGCGCACATGGCGATTTGCATCGGCTCATTGCCTATCAGCTCACTTTCCCGACGTGGGCACACGACTATGACGAGACCGGCAAGCGCACTGGCCCCGACAAGATCAAGCCCGTGCCAACGATGCACAAGACCTCGCTGTTCGTGAGTCCACTGGACATGGTGGACAAGTTGCCCCGCGAGATTAACTTTGCGTGGTGGGAGCGTGAGTGCAACGACCTCGGCTATCCCGTTGGGGAGTGGCGACGCACCATTGTGGGTGCCTACGTCAACCACGGCAGTAATGACAAGCCGGATTGGAGTAGTCATACCTGAGCCACGGCCACCAGCACACACAAGACCCCATACAGCCCCTCACGCCGAGGGGCTGTTTGCATTTGAAGGAAACACCACCATGCATGACCTACGTGATTACAAGACTCTGTCCGCCCGACAACTCACCGCCGCTATCAGCCAGCTCAACCACAACACCGCACCAAAGATAATGACCCACCTGGCATTGCGGGCCAGGCAGCCGCAACCGCTCGGTAATGGCCGCAGCAGAGCCAAGGCCCTCAAGCTGCTGCGTCGAGTCAAGAAAGCGCACAAGACTGGCCGTATCCAGTTTGAGCTCACCGTGACGGGGTGCCGACTTGACCGGGGGAGCCATCAGGCAGACCGTTACTACTACGACCGGACGCTACTGGCTCAAGGCTGGCAGCAATACGACACCGAGGAAGATGCCTGGTATTTCGGCATCTGGATTCACACAGAGAAGCTGGAGACCTTTACCTACGCCGAAGGGGATACCAACCATGTGATTGCGCCGAACGTCGAGGCGTTTCGTGCTGAACTGGCGCGGCTCTACCAGTACCACCCGCAAGCCCCAGCGTTTATCGGCATCGACCCGGAAGCGGGCGTTGTGACCCACTATTTTGAAGCCAAACCGGAGGTGTGAAATGGCGAAGAACATCACCATCAAGGTACCGGGCAAGCACCCGCAGACCGGTGAGCTCACCACCTTCGAGCTCAAGGGCCAACGCATGGATATCGACATCGGCGGCCAGGCCGTGCCATTCCTCATTCACGGAAGGGGCATTGGCACCTCGCTCACCCACATCCCGAGCGGCTACCGCATAGCCCTGCTCGGTGGGTGGCTCACCGCTCGTTACGCCATCCCTGAGAACAAGCCCAGCAGAGCAGCTTGCGCCCGGATGGCCATCGACCGGCTGGCGGCTCAATACGGTTCGCTGCATCTGCTGGACCGGCTGAACTGCAAGCCGGTTATCAATGAGACTGCTGACTGCGCTCGTTGACGCCCCACCGTCTTGCTCATCTACACACTGCATAAAGGGCCAGCCCTCACAGGCTGACCCTTGGCATCATTGGAGTCACCGAACATGACCCGTCTTATCACCGGTCTCGAGGTGCATCGCTATGCTCCCGAGCTCAACAAACTGCATCTACGTAACCGCCAGACGTTACCAGCCCCCGGCATCACCACTATCAAAGAAGCCAAAGCACGCCTGTTTGGCCGCTGGCAGCCGGGGCATCAGGTGACCATCACCGTGAGTCACCCTGACTACGTCAATCTCTCCCGGCTCTACCGGGGACGGTTGGCAAACCTGATCGACCTCCCTGCTCACTTGACCAGACTACGCCAGCGTCACAACGTGCCCGGCACCCGCATCGACATTGAACTGAGGTATCGCTAATCATGATCACGACAACCACCCACACCAATGACCAACAACCTACCGATCCAGACCAGCCCACTAGAATTTTTGCGCAGTGGGGCTTGCCTCATACCGTCACCCCACGCTTTGGGGCTCGTCTTATCCAGGAGCACCACCGGCTGCACTTTCTGTCAGATCGAGCCTCATTGATTGGCGAATGGGTAGAAGAGGCAATAGACCAGCTGGAAGCCAACTTCCCTACCATTATCAAGGAACTGGAGGCCAAATTGCTGACAGGCGAACTGGATGCCCAGCGCCAGCAACGCATTACCGTCCAGCTCTGTGGGTTTACCTGTGAAGCCGATACCTTGGGTAGCCATGGTTATGTCTACCTGGTGATTTACCATACCCAAGGCACAGCAGATCGGCATGTGCTGGCATGAGTTCATTCTCTAGCTGGGCATTCCTGCTCCCATAAAAGGCTCCTATAGAGTCGTATGGGTGGACAATCTCATCCGTCCCATGTCGTAATGGGAGCAGTTCATTTCGTGGTAAGCCTAAGGATAAGAACGATGGAATCTGCTCGTGATAAACGCACCGGTGAGATCATAGAGGCTGAGACCCTCTGGATGTTGGAGCATGTCGATAAGGATGGTTACGAGTGCTGGGGATGCGGCATCGATATGTATCCCTCATCTTGGAAAAAAGAGAACAAAAAGAGGCCCTCATTCAACAAAATGCCGGGAAAGGAACATCTCATCCATTGTGATGCAGATGCTGAGCGGGAAGTGATCAGCCAAGGACAGACACAAAGCGTGCGTCAACAATTGGACTCATCGCCAGGGTTGTCGCCTTCAGGGCTAGTGCTAATAGATAAACGGCCAGCGACAGCTACTAATCAGGGAAACGGAATAAACGGTTCAACCTCGGTACACTCACCAACCGTGGCAGCTGGTCATGGTAATGGCCCCCAACGCACTTCCAGACGCAAAGCTCAAAGTATTCGCCCAATCTGTCGTGCGTTCATCAACTTCCCGCACGACCGTAACATCTCTTTGGAGATCCCTGGGATTGAGGCCGACAATTATCTGACGGCGTTCAAGAGGTTAGGTAGCCCAATTCAGAAGTACCCCGATACGAAGATCTTTTATTCCGAGTTGTTGTGGCTACCGATCACCCAGAGCGAGGAGCGGTTAATTATCCCTCTAGCAGGAGAATGGGAAGACCGGAAACCCTCGAAAAACTATCAGCTCCATGTCGAGTGGAAATCTTGGTCACAAGCCAAAAAAACCATGTTACTTAACGAGTTAGATACGGCAAAGGAAGAGGCCAAACAGGCTAGAAGGGTTGGTAGGAAAGATAAAGCATGGGTGTTTTTTATTGGAGAACAGAACGCAGACCACCTAGAAACGTTTTATGTCAGTGACTCTCGCTTGATCTGCTCGATTATTGGCAACATTGTCTATCCGAAGTATGAATAGACGATGCAATGAAGCATACGACGCAACGCTGGTATTGGTAATGCGCTACGTTTTACGGGTAGTAGCGCAAGGGGCCGCCACAGGAAAGTGGAGCCGACACTTGTCCAAAGAAATACGATAGAGAAGAAGGGCAGCCAAGGCCCTGTGGCACACTGCGTGGCATACCCAAATTTCAAATAAGAAAAAAGCCCAACCGAATCAATCGGTTGGGCTTATATAGTGGCGGAGCGGACGGGACTCGAACCCGCGACCCCCGGCGTGACAGGCCGGTATTCTAACCGACTGAACTACCGCTCCGCATTCGGTTAGCTTTCGCTAAATCTTTTGCCGCTTCTTTATGAGGTGTCATCCTCGCAGCCGGTCATGTCTTTCACATCACCGTTTAATTGGGTGCCTGGCAGTGTCCTACTCTCGCATGGCGAATGCCACACTACCATCGGCGCTACAGCGTTTCACTTCTGAGTTCGGCATGGGGTCAGGTGGTTCCACTGCGCTATTGCCGCCAGGCAAAAATCTTCAATCTGAAAAAGCTGATTTTGTTCTTCGTTCTCGGTATCTGCTACAAGCCTTCGAACACTTCTTGGGTGTTGTATGGTTAAGCCTCACGGGTAATTAGTATGGGTTAGCTCAACACGTCGCCGCGCTTACAC
>NZ_NEVB01000117.1:0-5563 GCF_002259925.1 Aeromonas sp. A35_P
GTACGGGATGGGCTCTGCGGGTGGAGTGCTTCTGGCCGGGATAGCTTCGATCATTCCTGCCATTTTCAGCCTCCTCCTCTCTTTTTGCCCGATGGAACCGGATTTTCATATTAAGACAGGAGTAAGCAATGAGCCCGATCAATGTCGCCAAGTTTGGCGGAACCAGCGTCGCCAACGCGGCAGCCATGAACAACTGCGCCGACGTGGTACTGGCCAACCCGGCCACCCGGGTGGTGGTGCTGAGCGCCAGCGCCGGCGTCACCAACCTGCTGGTGGCACTGGCCCAAGGCGATCTGGACGAGGCGGGCCAGGAGGCGCAGCTGACCAGACTGGCCGAGATCCAGCAGGCCATTCTGGCCGACCTTGGCCACCCGGGCGACGTGAGTGCCCAGATCCACGACCAGCTCGACGAGATCCGCACCATGGCGCGCCAGGCCCATCTGCATACCGATGCAGAGCTGGCTGACCGGCTCATCGCCTGCGGCGAGCTGATGTCTACCCGCCTCTTCACCGAGCTGCTGCGCCAGCGCGGCGTCAAGGCCCGCTGGCAAGATGTGCGCCAGCTGCTGCGCACCGACAGCCGCTTTGGCAAGGCCAGCGTGGATCTGGCCGCCACCCGTGACCTCTGCCAGCAGACGCTGGGCCCCCTGCTTGGCGACAGCCTCATCATCACCCAGGGCTTCATCGGTGCCGACGGCGATGGCCGTACCACCACCCTGGGCCGCGGCGGCTCCGACTACAGCGCGGCCCTCCTGGCCGAGGCGCTCGATGCCGGCAGCATCGAGATCTGGACCGACGTGCCCGGCATCTACACCACGGATCCGCGCCTGGTTACCCGCGCCCGCCCCATCCCCGAAATCAGCTTCGTGGAGGCGGCCGAGATGGCCACCTTCGGCGCCAAGGTGCTGCACCCGGCCACCTTGCAGCCGGCGGTGCGCCGCGACATTCCGGTGTTTGTCGGCTCTGCCAAGGATCCGGCCGCTGGCGGCACCTGGATCCGCGCCAGCACCCGCACCAATCCGCTGTTTCGCGCCGTGGCCCTGCGCCGCAACCAAGTGCTGGTGACCCTGCACAGCCTCAACATGTTCCACGCCTACGGTTTCCTGGCCGAGGTGTTCGGCATCCTGGCCCGCCACCGCATCTCGGTGGATCTCATCACCACCTCCGAGGTGAGCGTGTCGCTGACCCTGGATCACACCGGCAGCCAGAGCAACGGCGAACCCATCCTCAATGACAAGGTGCTGGCGGAGCTCGGCCAGCAGTGCAAGGTGCAGGTGGAGACAGGGCTGGCGCTGGTGGCGCTGATTGGCAACCGGATGAGCGAGGCGGTCGGGGTGGGCAGTCAAGTCTTTGACGCCATTCGCGAACACAACATTCGCATGATCTGTTACGGCGCCAGCGCCCACAACCTCTGCTTTTTGGTCAAGGAAGACGAGGCGGGCCACATCGTCAACCGCCTCCATCAGGAGCTGCTCGACTAAGGGGCAGTCAGCTCGCCAGGATCAACAGAGGGGCCGCCGGGCCCCTCTTTCTATATAGGGTGATGTTGGGATGAGAGCGTCGAGCGCCCCTAGCCCGCCGTAGTCAGCGCCGGCAGCAGGTTGGCCCGGATCTCCTCACGCAGCTCTTCCAGCCGGCGCAGCAGCGCCCCCTGATCCAGCCCCGCCTCGTCGGGGCCCAGGTTGTCCGCCAGTTCGGCGTAATGTTCGGTCACCGCCTGCTCCAGCCAGTCGAGCCGGCGCAGGGTGAGCGGGCCACAGCTCTTGCCGCTGAGATCGTCGGCAATGTCGAGCCGGTGGCTGCGATACATGTCGCGCCACCAGTTGGCGGCGAGCGCCTCTTCGCTGGCCAGCGCCGAGCGCCACTCCCCCAGCAGGCCCTGCAAGCGGGCCAGCACCGGCGCACTCGCCCCTTCCCGGGTCAGGTGCTGCAGTTCCCGCTGCGCCCAATTGACGCACAGGCCGCGCCAGTAGCGAAACTGCGGCAGCGGATCCGGCTCGTCGAGCCAGAGGCCAGAGAGGGTACGGGTCTCCAGCCGTTCAGGTACGTGAAAACCGGGATCGGTGAGGCCGTTGGAGTTGAATTCATGGCGGGGATCGAAGGGCCACATGTAGCCAAAGTCGAACACGCTGATCTGCTGACCGTCATCCAGCAGGTTGCCGGGGCTCGGATCCCAGTCGAACCAGCCCCAGTGGGCCAGCTCCGCCTGCACCGTCAGCATCTGCGCCAGGTTGCGCTCGTTGAGGTCATGCACCGGCACGCCCCGCAGCCAGGGGGAGACCAGCACCCCGGCCCGGGCCGAGCCAAAACTGGTGCAGACCACGTTGGCCAGGATGGTGGGGTGCAACTCCCGCAGGGCCTCTATCTCCCGGCGGCGCTCCAGCTCGGTCAGGAAGGCGGTTCTGCCGTCCACGTTGGCCACCAGGGGGTCGTGCCGGCGCCGCTTCAGGCACCAGTGATGTCCCTCCACCTTGAGGTGGAACACCTCGGCGGTGAGGCCGTGACGATAGACCTTGAGCACGGCCGGATGATCCTCCTTGAGACGCACCAGCTGGGCCACCGAAAGGGGACAGTCCTGCTCGCGCCCGATCCGGATCTCCTCCTTGCTCTCCAGCATGCGGAGCAACCTTGCCTGACGTGCCGCTACTTTGGGATTCATACATGTACCTCCATCCATATTGAGAGACTAAGCAGCAAGGCTGGAGCAGACCAGCGGCAAAGCGTCATGATGACGCTTTCATCACAGAATGAGTGTGCCCCCCGGATCGGGATCACAGTTTGCATGGTTTCACGGTCACGCAATGTTCATTGTCCGGTCATTAAATTGACAACAAGGAACAAGCCCATCACCATCGGGTCAAATTAAATGCAGCAGCCATGCATCTCCGTCACTCGCTCAAAGGATGAGCTCATATGAAAGCCCCCACTTCAGCGCGCTTGCCAGCCAGGGTCTCCGGTCTCCCCGCCCTGCTGCTGGGCATGCTGGCCGCGCTGCTGCTGCTGACCCTGTTGCTGCCGCAGATCAATCCCGCCAGCTGGCTCGGCCGGGCCCAGCCGCTGGTGCTGGGGCCGGCGGACAACCCCATCGCCACCCTCACCCGCCACGCCCTGCTCTACAAGAGCGACAGCCGCGGTCTCTATCTGGTGGTACGCAGCCAGTGGCAACTGCGGGGGCCACTGCAGGAGGGGGACAAGGTCAGGGTGGAGCTGCTCAACGACAGGGGCGAGCGCATCGATCAGCTGAGTCAGCCGGTGGACAAACGCCAACAGTGCCGCAAGGGGCGCTGCACCCTGGATCTCAACAGCACCCTGCGCGCCCCCGACGACGCCCTGGCCAGTCGCTATCAGCTGCGGATCGGCCTGCTGCTCAAGGAGAGGCCCGAAAGCGGCGAGTTCAGCCAGATCCTGCAGACCCTGCCGGAGCGAGGTTTCAATCTCACCTATCTCTGCACCAGTCTGCTGCTGGTGCTGGCCCTGAGTGCCGCCGTGCTGAAGGTGGTGCTGCCCACCCTCAGGCGCAGTCTGCGCTGGCGCATCGCCGGCAGCCTGCTGCTCGGCAACCTCACCTTCGTGCTGCTGCACGGCTTCGTGGTGTTCAAGCTGGGGGAATTTCTGCTCTGGTCAGGCTTTCGTCCCGAGCACTACTACCTCGCCTGGGGCAGCATGGTGCTGGGCTGGAGCCTCTGCGCGCTGGCAGGGTTCAACCTCTATATGGGGCTGGTGTTCACCGCCCTCTCCGGCATCGGCCTCTTGGCCAACTTCATGAAGATCGCCATCTACGGGGTACCGCTCGGGGGGGATGATCTCGGCAACCTGGTGGCGCTGCTGCGCATCCTGCTGGAGCAGCACCCTGTGCTGCCGCTGCTGGGCGGTGCACTCGCCCTTTTCTTGTGCTGGCGCTTCGCCCTGTCGCGCTGGGTGCTGCGCACCGCCGCCGCCACCGCCGCCTTCTTTGCGCTGTGCGTGTTTGCCACTCAGACCGGCAACAAGCTGCTGGGGCCCAACATTCGCTACGTGGACAGAGCGGTCAACTACCACAGGGACATCATCCGCTCGGGGCCCGGCCTCTATCTGTTCAACCTGGTGGACGAGATGTTGCAAAGCGGCAGCGTGTTTCGCTATCCCTTGCAGATCAACGAGTTCACCCCTCAGCTCAGCCACGTCAGCCTGAGCCAGCCGCCCCGCTTCGATCTGGTGATCGTGCTGCAATATGAATCCCTCTGGCTCGGCTGGCAGGGCAAGATCTGCGCGCCCCCTCCCACCCTGAGCCTGCCGGCCAGCGTGCAGCAGTGGCACAAGACCATCCACTCCCCCACCACCGGCGGCATGACGGTGCTGGCGGAGTTCGAGATGAACACCGGCCTGCCGGTGGGGCTGCTCAAGCAAGGGGTGGTGCCCTACTACTACCTCTCGGAGCAGGTGCCGGGCCTGGCGCAGAGTGCGAAGCAAAGCGGCTACCGGACCCTGTTTGCCCACCCCTATGTGGAGAAGTTCTGGGGCCGCGCCAAGGCGATCCCGGCCCTTGGCTACGAGGAGCGCTGGTTCGACAACCGTTTCACCACGCTTGAACACAAGGGGCTCTACATCTCGGATGATGCGTTGATCGACCACCTGCTCAAGCGCAGCGAGCAGGATGAGCAGCCGCTGTTTGCCTACGCGGTCACCATGCAGGGGCACGGCCCCTTCGACGGAGATCGCTACCAGGCCCAGCAGCTCGACAAAGCCTGCCCGGACCAGAGCGACACCGACCGCCAGCTGCTCAACACCTACTACACCGGCGTGGTGGATGCCATGGCATCGCTTGAGCACCTGCTGACCAGTCTGGATCGCTCAGGCAAACGCTACCTGGTGGTGGCGTTTGGCGATCACCAGCCGTTCCTGATGTCGGCCGGCAAGGGCATTCACGGTGCCAAACCGCCCCGCGATGCCAGCTACCAGATCCCCATGATGGTCTTTGCCCGCGCCGATGACACCCTCAATCTGGCGACCCAGTTCGACCCGGTACGCCAGCTCTATCAGATGGGCCAGGCCACCCGCCAGCTGTTGGCAGGCGACATGACTCCCCTCCCGGATCAGGCTCTGCTTCATCCGGTGCTGGGAGAGGAGAAGGGATTCGACGTCTCACCCCTAGGCTGCGTTCTCAAAATGCTGGTTTTCTGTCCACCAATAGTTCCCGTAAGTAACGAAGGCAGAAAGCCAGCTTGATAAAAGCAGCAAAACTTCCCGCCAGCTTTTCATACCTCGTTGAGAATCGGCGAAACTTCTTCAGCCATCCGAAGCACCGTTCGACCACATTTCTCCTACGATAACGAGCTTTGTCTAACACCAGTGGACGTCCCTTATGGTGCCGTTGCTGGTCGCTGCGTTGCGGGATAACCGCTTTTATCTTTCTGCGCCGGAGTTCTGCCCGCAGAGCCCTGCTGCTATAGGCCTTATCTGCGGCAAGATGAGTTGGCCGAGTGCGATAACGGCCTGATGAAGTCGGGATCCTTGCCATGGCCAACGCACTTGTCGCATATCTGATTTCCGCTGATTGCCCCGGCGAAAGGCAGAACCCCAGCGG
>NZ_NEVB01000118.1:0-5499 GCF_002259925.1 Aeromonas sp. A35_P
GATAGCCTGGTCCAGGGAGAGTTTGGCAAACAGACGCATTGAGGCAATTTCGTAGAGTGCGTCCTCCATGGCGCCGTCGCTGAGGTTGTACCACTGCTGCATACAGTGAATGCGGAGCATGGTATCGAGTGGGTAGGGACGACGCCCGTTACCAGCTTTGGGATAGACGGGTTCGATGACCCCCAGCATCCTTGGCCATGGGAGCACAGCCTCCATGCGAGCCAAGAATATCTCTTTACGGGTTTTACGGCGTTTGCCATTGAACTCGCAGTCCGCGAAGGTGAGCTGGTGACTCATGCTGAACCTCATCCCTGATGCCAAGTGGGGTTCATGATCTCACATCAAGGACTTGTTCGCACTTTCCCAAGTTCTCCAGCCCGGACCTGGTCTGCAAGGGGCAGCCGTGCGGCGTGGATTACCGGGATCAGGCCAACGGGGCCGATGCGGTGCGGGCACTGAAGGTGACCACGCCGCAGATCGCCGCCTTCTACCCCACAATGGTGACGGAAGCGCTGCCGGATCTGGGCGAGCTGGAACGCTCCCTCGAAACCCGGCGCCAGGACCTGGCGGCGGCCCAGGAGCACTACAGCCAGCAGGTGGCGGCCAGAACCGCCCTGCAGGATCGCCAGCAGACGCTCAAGGGCAACTTTGATCGCTACCCGCGCGAGCTGAACCAGCTGAACCAGCGCAACCGCCAGACGGTGCAGGAGATCAACCGGCTGGTGCGCGAGTACAACAGCTACAGCGGCAGCTACGGCCCGGAAGAGTATCGCCGGATCCGCGCCATCCAGGCGGGCCTGAGCACCCGCATCGATCAGCTGCACGATGAGAACAACGCCATCATTCGCCAGTCCAACGAGATCAGCCAGCGTTACCAGGCCGAGGTGAAGGAGTACAACGGCAGCTGGGATCGCTACAACCAGCTGGTGGCGGCGGTGAAGAGCGCCGACGGCAAGGTGGACGAGGCGCGCCGTGAGCTGGAGCTGGCCGAGCACAGGTATCAGCTGGCACTGGCCCGCCAGCCGGCCGAGACGCAGCCGGCCTGATGCAACAAGGGCGCCCCGCAACAGGCAGGGCGCCCTTGATGTCTGTCCAGAGGAGCCGACCGGACAAGCCCGGTCGGCTCCTTTTTTGCTGGCTGGCGTCAGTCAGCCTGTTTGGCTGCGGGTTTCGCATTCGTGGTCAACTGGGCGAGGGCGGCCTGCACCGCGGCTGCCAGTTGGGGATCGCGCCCTGCCACCATGTCGGCCGGGGTCAGCGCCACCTGCACGTCCGGGATCAGCTCCTGATTCTCGTACAGGGTGCCGTCGGGGTTGCGCAGCCCCAGTGTCGGGATGCCGTAGGCGAGGCCTGGGATCAGCCTGGAGGTGTGGTTGTACACCATGGTGCCGGTGCCCGGTACCGGCTCGCCGACGATGGGCCCCACCTTGAGAGTGCGGTAGTACTGGGGAAAGGCCGAGCCTTCCGAGTAGCTGCCCGCATTGACCAGCACCACCGAGGGTTTGGTCCACTGGCGGGTGGCGGCGTCCGTCTCCCCCTTGCCAAGACGCGGCCAGCTGCTGGCCATACCCTGGGCGCTGCCGCTGCCGGTCAGGAACTCCACCAGGGTGTTGGCCAGATAGCCCCCCTTGTTGAAGCGCACGTCGACGATCAGCGCCTCGCGGTTGCGCTGGCGACCGAGGGCGTCGGCCACCACCTCTTCATAGACGGCGCTGCTCATCTCCGGCAGATAGACGTAGCCGACCCGCCCCTGACTCAGCTGTTCCACCTGGTTGCGGCGCTTGGCGATCCAGCCGTCGAGCTGCAGCTGATACTCCTGCTGCTGGTCGATGGCGGTGACCTCCAACTGGTGCGGCTCCTTGGCCCCCTTGGGCAGCAGGGTGAGGGCCAGCCGCTGGCCGGCCTGATGGTTGAGCAGGGCATCCAGCTCGTTGAGGCTGTGCAGCTCGGTGCCGTTGATGGCCAGCAGGCGGGCGCCCGGCGCCAGATCCGTCTCTTGCTCCAGCGGGCCGCCGGCCAGCAGGGCTGTCAGCTCGACCGCACCCTGCCGCTCGCGCCAGTAGCCGCCGAGGCTGGCGGTGTCGTCCGGCATGCGCAGGGAGGGTGCCGGGCCGTTGCCCCAGGTGTGGGAGACATTGAGCTCGCCGGCCAGCTCCGCCAGCAGGTTGCCGAAGTCACGCCCGTTGCTGATGCCGGGCAGCAGGCGGCGATAGGCGGCCACGTAGCCATCCCAGTCCACCCCGTTCATGTCGGCCCGGTAGAACTCGTCCCGGGTGAGGCGGGTAATCTGATCGAAGGCAGCGGTCATCCGATCCTGCCAGCTGGCGGTGATCAGCAGATTGAAGGGATGGCTGCTGGCCTCGCCAGAGCGGGTATCGATGAGGGCGATCTCCCCCTCCCGTACCAGGGTGGCTAGGCTGGCATCCTGATTGAGGCTGGCCAGCGCCGGCCCCGCTTGTTCGGCAAACAGCAGCTTGGTCTCGCCCTTGCGCAGATCCCGGGCGTAGCCCTTGATCTCGCTCTCGCCGTTGGCCCCGCTGGTCTCCACCAGATAGACCAGGTGATCGTCGACGATGCGGCTGGCGAGGACGGCGCCCTCTGGCTGCAACTTCAGCGCCTCGCGGTGCGCCAGCCGGTCGGTTTCGAAGCCGTAACCCGCCTTGGGCGGCGCCTGTTCGGCAAGGAAGTCGCTTCTGGCGGCGCGGCTGCTATAGAGGCCGAGCAGGCTGCCGCCGAGGGGCTCGCCATCGGCCCCCAGCACGCCGTACTTGGCGGATTGCCAGTAGAGGATGCCGCCGGCCTGGAGCCAGGACGGCTCACCATCCCGATAGCCGTTGAGGCTGACGTTGACCGGCTTGGCCTTGGCATCCCGGGTGTCGATGACGGCGATCTCCTGCTGGCTGGAGTCGGGCTGGATGGTCAACGCCAGGTGGCGCGAATCGGGGGCAAAGGCTAGCTCCACCGCATGGCGGGAGGGGTTGAACTCGGCGGCGACCAGCTGGCGCTGCTTGCCGCTGGCCAAGTCCAGCAGGTGCACGGCCTGGCCATCCACCACGAAGGCGAGCTGTTTGCCGTCGGGGGAGAGGGTCGGCACGCTGATGGCGGCGCCCGGGATGGCCAGCAGCTTCTCCTCGATCAGGGTGCCGGGGGCACTGAACAGGGTGTCCGGCTGCTCCTTCTTGAGGCGGTACAACGCCGCCGGCCCCTCCTGTTCGGAGAGGTAGATGAGAGTCTGCTCTCTATCCAGATAGCGCGGTGCCGACTGCTCGCTGGGGTGGCGGGTGAGCTGGCGTACCCGCTCGCGACGGGTGTCGACCGCGTAGAGATCCCCCTGGCTGACCAGGATCACCTCTTCCCCATCCTGACGGGCGATGGCCTCGTCGATGGGGCCGGGCTGCCAGCTCTGCTCGGCCGGTACCTTGGCGAACTGCGGCTGGATGGCGAGCTTGCGTGGGGTGTCGCTGCCGGCATCGAGGCGGTAGAGCTCCCCCTGCCAGGACCAGACCAGGTCCCCCTGGCGGGAGGCACTGAGGCCGCGCACCGGGTGACCCTTGAAGTGGGTGAGCTGGCGATCCTGACCGCTGGCCAGATCCCGTTGCCAGACGTTGAAATCGCCGCTGCGCTCGCTCAGGTAGTAAAGCTGCTTGCCCTGCTCATCCCAGACCGGATCGCTGGCGGCTACCCTGTCTTCGGTCAGCTGGTGATGCTGCTTGCCGTCGAACAGCCAGAGGCGGGAGACGGCGAACGAGTGCTGATGCTTGCGAAACGGCTGGTCCATGCCCGGCATCTGGTAGGCCAGCTGGTTGCCGTGGGGGCGGGCCAGGGTGGCGGGCAGGGGCTGGGCCGGCGTCAGCGGGCCGCCGGCGACCGGCGTCCAGTAGAGGTTGCTGGCCTGATACCCCTCCGCCACGAAGTGATCGGCGTCGGGGTTGGTCAGGCGCTGGCTGCTCAGCAGCAGCTGTTTGCCGTCGGTGCTGAAGGCCTGGGGCAGATCGGGGCGCGAATCGCGGGTCAGCCGCACCATCTCGCCACCGCGGCTCGGCACCACGAACACGTCTTCGTTGCCGTAGAGGTTGGCAGCAAAGGCTATGAGCTTGCCATCCGGCGACCAGAGCGGGCGCTGGCTCAGATAGCTGTCGTCGGTGAGGGGCACGGCGGGGCCACCATCCCCCGCGCTCAGGTAGATGCGACCCTGCCAGGTGAAGGCAAGCTGCTTGCCGTCGGGGGAGAGGGCGGGCTCGCGCAGCCAGAGCGGCTCGGCCGCCTGCAGGGGGGAGCAGATCAGCAAGATCAGCAGGGAGAGTCGGTATCGCATCGTGGAGATTTCCTGATAGGTGAAAAGCGCCTTATCTTCCCCCAATAGGCAGGGAGGGACTATCCCGAGATAGGGGGGGTATCCCCTTGTTTTGGCAGTTAATTGTAACAATTCTTAAAAGCTGGCGCGGGATATGTTTCTCTGGATATATTGAGTATTGATGGCGATCCAATATGATGGCGCTCGCCCGCCACACCAGGCGGTGCAGTTCAGATGATTTGGTAACAGAAAAGCCCTTACCAGAGGCTTGCCGAGGGATGGAATGAGAGCCGTATTACTGTGTTTGCTGGGGCTGTGGCCCGCATTGAGTTTTGCCACCCTGTCCGCCGATATGGTGGTGGTGAAGAAATCGAGTTATAGCCTGACCCTGATGAAGGATGGCAAGGAGGTCAAACGCTACTGGATCGCTCTGGGTCCGGCTCCCAAGGGGCACAAGCAGCGGGAAGGGGATCAGCGCACGCCGGAAGGCCGTTACATCCTCGACTACAAGAAGACCAACTCCAACTATTACAAGGCCATCCACATCAACTACCCGAATCTGGACGACATCAAGGCGGCCAACGAGATGGGTGTGCGACCGGGCGGCATGATCATGATCCACGGTCAGCGCAACAGCATAGGCAACACCCGTTTGCAGCCGTCCAACTGGACCAATGGCTGCATCGCCATGCTCAACAAGGATCTGGACGAAGTGTGGAACGCCATCGAACCCGGCACCCCCATCATCATTCAGCCCTGACTCTCTGCAGCGCGCCACCTTCGGGTGGCGTTCTGTTTTTTGGCTCCCCCTGTTCTGTCTCCATCCTCTTTCTTTACCCGCAGCCTCTTGGTATCCGTCCCCGTGCTGTGCTAGGGAAAGTGCGAACAAGTCCTTGATGTGAGATCATGAACCCCACTTGGCATCAGGGATGAGGTTCAGCATGAGTCACCAGCTCACCTTCGCGGACTGCGAGTTCAATGGCAAACGCCGTAAAACCCGTAAAGAGATATTCTTGGCTCGCATGGAGGCTGTGCTCCCATGGCCAAGGATGCTGGGGGTCATCGAACCCGTCTATCCCAAAGCTGGTAACGGGCGTCGTCCCTACCCACTCGATACCATGCTCCGCATTCACTGTATGCAGCAGTGGTACAACCTCAGCGACGGCGCCATGGAGGACGCACTCTACGAAATTGCCTCAATGCGT
>NZ_NEVB01000119.1:0-5456 GCF_002259925.1 Aeromonas sp. A35_P
GATTGGCGGAGGATAGCCGCTACTTCCTCCATCAGGCGCT
Source organism: Aeromonas sp. A35_P (assembly GCF_002259925.1). Lineage (NCBI taxonomy): Bacteria > Pseudomonadati > Pseudomonadota > Gammaproteobacteria > Aeromonadales > Aeromonadaceae > Aeromonas > Aeromonas sp. A35_P. The sequence goes on from NZ_NEVB01000119.1 coordinate 41, forward strand.
CTCCACCCCCTGTCTCGATCTGCTTGCGCGCGCGCAGGGGAGCTGGCTGACCAGCGTATCGGGCAAGCGTTATCTCGATTTTCACGGCAACAGCGTCCACCAGCTGGGCCACGGTCACCCCAGGGTGGTGGCCGCAGTGCAGCAGCAACTCGCCGATCTGCCGTTTGCGCCACGCCGTTACACCCATCAGGTTGCCATCGACTGTGCCCGCACCCTGGCCGAACTGGCCCCAGGCGACCTCAACCGGGTGCTGTTCGCCCCCGGCGGCAGCGAGGTGGTGGGGATTGCTCTGAAGCTTGCCCGTTTCATTACCGGCAACAGCAAGGTGGTGTCCCTCTGGGATGCCTTTCACGGCGCCTCCCTCGATGCCATCTCGGTCGGCGGTGAGGCCTGTTTTCGCGCCGGCATGGGCCCGCTGATGGCCGGAGTGGAGCGCATCCCGCCCCCCACCCGTTATCGCGGCGTCTGGTATCGCGGGGAGGGGGATGACCTGCACTACGCCGATTATCTGGAGTACGTCATCGAGAAGGAGGGGGGAATAGGCGCCTTTATTGCCGAGCCCATCCGCAACACCGACGTGCAGGTGCCCTCAAGGGCCTACTGGCAACGGGTGCGGGAGATCTGCGATCGCCACAAGGTGCTGCTGATCGTCGACGAGATCCCGAATGCCCTAGGTCGCACCGGCCACTGGTTCAGCTTTGAAGAGTTCGGCATCGAGCCCGACATCATCTGCCTTGGCAAGGGGCTGGGGGGCGGGGTGGTGCCATTTGCCGCGCTCATTACTCGCGATCGTTTCAATCAGGCGGCGGCCATCTCGCTCGGTCACTATACCCACGAGAAGAGCCCCATCGGCTGCGCGGCGGCTCTTGCCACCATCAGTACCATCCGTGAAGAGGGGTTGCTGGCCAAGGTGCAGGAGGATGGCCGCTTTATGGCGCGCGAGCTCGCGGCGCTTGCCGAGCGTCACCCGCTGATCGGACAGGTGCGCGGCATCGGCCTTCTGTGGGCCCTCGATCTGGTGGTCGATCACCAGAGTCGCACCCGCAACAGCCAGGCCGCCGAGCGGCTGCTCTACCGCTGTCTGGAGCTTGGGCTCAGCTTCAAGGTCTCCCAGGGCAACGTCATTCAGCTCTCGCCGCCGCTCAATATCGCCCGCGCCGATCTGGTGCGCGCCATAGCCATTCTCGATCGCGCCCTCGGCGAGATCGCCCTTTCACCGAAACAGGAAGATCACCATGACTGACTTGCAGATTGCCATCAACCCGACCACCGACGTGGAGGCGCTGATCCTCGACTGGGCCGGTACCGTGGTCGATTTCGGCTCCTTCGCCCCCACTTCCATCTTCGTCGAGGCCTTCGCCCGCGCCTATGACTTTGCCGTGACCCTGGATGAGGCGCGCCAGCCCATGGGGCTGGGCAAGTGGGATCATATCGCCGCGCTCGGCCGTCTGCCCTCGGTGGATTCGCGCTGGCAGGCTCGCTTCGGCCACCCCATGAGCCACGCCGAGGTGGACCACATTTATCACACCTTTATGCCGCTGCAGATTGCCGCGGTGACCCGCTTTGCCGCCCCCATTCCCGGCGTGTTGCCGGTGCTGGATGCTCTGCGCGTACAAGGGCTGCGTATCGGCTCCTGCTCCGGTTACCCCCGTCCGGTAATGGAAGCGCTGGTGCCGGCGGCGGTCGAGCATGGCTATCGGCCGGATCACTGGGTCGCCACCGACGATCTCAAGGCGGGCGGTCGCCCTGGCCCCTGGATGGCGCTGGCCAACGTGATTGAGCTCGGAGTAAGCGCGGTGCATCGCTGCATCAAGGTGGATGATGCCGTGCCGGGTATCAGCGAAGGGTTGAACGCGGGCATGTGGACGGTGGGATTGTCGGTCTCCGGCAACGAGTTCGGCGCCACTTGGGAGGAGTTCAGCGCTATGAGTGAAGGGGAGATAGCCGCCCGGCGCGCACCGGCCGAGGCCAGACTGCGGGCGGCGGGGGCGCACTACGTCATCGACACCCTGGCTGACATCGCGCCGGTCATTGCCGATATCAACCGCCGTCTGGCGGCCGGCGAGCGGCCCTGAGCAAGGCGGGGTGAGAGAAGGGGAGTGCCGGCCTTGCCGGCAGGTTTTCAGGCCATGCTCCCTGACTATCAGGCATAAAAAAAACCGGCGCCTGAGCGCCGGTTTTTGTTCACCAAGACTCTATTACAGAGAGGCGGTGAAGGTACGGGTGATGACGTCTTGCTGTTGCTCTTTGGTCAAAGAGTTGAAGCGAACGGCATAACCGGATACGCGGATGGTCAACTGCGGATATTTTTCCGGGTTTTCCATGGCGTCCAGCAGCATTTCACGGTTCATCACGTTGACGTTCAGGTGCTGACCGCCTTCCAGGTTGGACTCGTGGTGGAAGTAACCATCCATCAGACCGGCCAGGTTGGCTTTCTGGGCTTCCATGTCTTTACCCAGCGCGTTCGGCACGATGGAGAAGGTATAGGAGATACCATCTTTGGCGTAAGCGAACGGCAGCTTGGCAACGGAAGTCAGGGAAGCAACGGCACCCTTCTGGTCACGACCGTGCATCGGGTTGGCACCCGGGCCGAACGGCGCACCAGCGCGACGGCCATCCGGAGTGTTACCGGTCTTCTTGCCGTACACCACGTTGGAGGTGATGGTCAGCACGGACTGGGTAGCCACGGCACCACGGTAGGTGTTCAGCTTCTGAATCTTCTTCATGAAGCGCTCGACCAGGTCACAGGCGATGTCATCGACGCGAGCGTCGTTGTTACCGAACTGCGGGTACTCGCCTTCGATTTCGAAGTCGATGGCCACGCCATCTTCGTCACGAACCGGCTTGACCTTGGCGTACTTGATGGCAGACAGGGAGTCAGCGGCCACGGACAGACCGGCGATGCCGCAAGCCATGGTGCGATAGACGTCACGGTCGTGCAGCGCCATCAGAGAGGCTTCGTAGCTGTACTTGTCGTGCATGTAGTGGATGATGTTCAGCGCGGCAACGTATTGCTTGGCCAGCCAGTCCATGAAGTGATCCAGACGATCCATCACGTCGTTGTACTCGAGGTACTCGGAGGTGATCATGTCGGTCTTCGGACCCACCTGCAGCTTCATCTTCTCGTCCATACCGCCGTTGATGGCGTACAGCATGGTCTTGGCCAGGTTGGCACGAGCACCGAAGAACTGCATCTGTTTGCCGACGATCATCGGGGACACACAGCAAGCGATGGCGTAGTCATCGTTGTTGAAGTCCGGACGCATCAGGTCGTCGTTTTCGTACTGAACGGAAGAGGTCTCGATGGATACTTTGGCGCAGTACTTCTTGAAACCGACCGGCAGCTTCTCGGACCACAGGATGGTCAGGTTCGGCTCAGGGGACGGGCCCATGGTGTACAGGGTGTTCAGCATACGGAAGCTGTTCTTGGTGACCAGGGTACGGCCGTCAACGCCCATACCAGCCAGGGTCTCGGTAGCCCACATCGGGTCGCCGGAGAACAGTGAATCGTATTCCGGGGTACGCAGGAAGCGAACCATGCGCAGCTTCATGACCATGTGGTCCATCAGCTCCTGGGCTTCTTGCTCGGTGATCAGGCCTTTTTGCAGGTCACGCTCGATGTAGATGTCCAGGAAGCTGGAGGTACGACCGAAGGACATGGCCGCGCCGTTCTGGGACTTGACTGCCGCTAGGTAGGCGAAGTAGGTCCACTGTACGGCTTCTTTGGCGGTCTTGGCCGGTACGGAGATGTCGCAGCCATATTTGGCAGCCATCACCTTCATCTGGGCCAGGGCACGGTGCTGCTCGGAGATCTCTTCGCGCAGACGGATGGTGGCTTCCAGGTTGACACCGTTTTCCAGGTCAGCCTGCAGGGACTTGAACTGGGCCAGTTTGTCGGTCATCAGGAAGTCGATACCGTACAGGGCAACACGACGGTAGTCACCGATGATACGGCCACGGCCGTAGGCATCCGGCAGACCGGTGATGACGCCGGACTTGCGGCAGTTCAGGATGTCTTTGGTGTAGACGTCAAACACGCCCTGGTTGTGAGTCTTGCGGTACTCGGTGAAGATCTTCTCGACCATGGGGTCCAGTTGACGACCGTACACTTCGCAAGAGGTCTTGACCATCTTGATGCCGCCGTTGGCGATGATGGCGCGCTTGAGCGGCTTGTCGGTCTGCAGACCAACGATTTGCTCCAGGCTCTGATCGATATAGCCGGCATCGTGAGCGGTAATGGTGGAGGGCAGGTCGGTATCAAAATCGACCGGCGCGTGGGTGCGGTTCTCGATCTTGATGCCTTCCATGACCTTGTCCCACAGCTTGGTGGTAGCTTCGGTCGCGCCAGCCAGGAAGGACTCGTCACCTTCATACGGGGTGTAGTTCTTCTGGATGAAGTCACGGGTGTTGACAGAGGTCTGCCATTCACCGGCCGCGAAGCCTTCCCATGCTTTTTGGAACTGTTCGTTAAGTTCTGCCATTTTCATTACCTCTCAAGGTATTTATGTGTCTGCCGCCATCCTTAATGATGGCGACGGAAGATAAACCAGTAAGTCAGCCCAACCATGACGCCACCACCAATGATATTACCTATGGTGACAGGAATGAGGTTGTGCAGGACGAAGTTGGATACGGTCAGGTCGGCAAAGGTCGCCGGGTCCTGGCCGATGGCCTGCCAGAATTCCGGGCCTGCGACGCTGTGAATGGCGATGCCGACCGGGATCATAAACATGTTTGCGATGCTGTGCTCGAAACCGGAGGCCACGAACATGGCGACGGGGAGCAGCATGACCATCACCTTGTCGGTGGCACTGCGGGCGCCGAACGCCATCCACACGGCGAGACACACCATGAGGTTGCAGAGGATGCCAAGCGCCACGGCTTCGAAGAAGGTGTGGTGGATCTTGTGCTGGGCCACTTTCATGGCGTTCAGCCCCCACTGACCATCTGCCGCCGTGTACTCCGCCGACATGATGATGAGACCGACTATGATGAGACCGCCGATGAGGTTGCCGAAGTAGACCAGACCCCAGTTCTTGAACAGCTGGGCCCAGCTGATGCGATTCGCCGCCTTGGCCACCAGAGTCAGGGTGGTGGAGGTGAACAGCTCGGCGCCGAGCAGCACGCAGAGGATCAGACCCAGAGCGAAGCAGAGGCCGCCGACCAGCTTGGACATGCCCCAAGCCATGCCGCTTGAGCCCGTGGTGACGGTGATGTAGAAGACGAAAGCGATGGCGATGAAGGCGCCAGCTGTGATGGCCAGGGGGATGACCTTGTGTGCAGGCTTGGTGGCCTTGGCATAGGTGATATCTTCTGCCAGTGCGGCGATGGCTTCTGGCTTGAGACAATCAAAGGGAGATTCTGCTTTCAATTCTCGTTACCTGCATATTTTGCCTGTGGAAATCATAACAAAGGG
>NZ_NEVB01000120.1:0-5359 GCF_002259925.1 Aeromonas sp. A35_P
AACAGTAGCATCTCCCTCAGTCCAAATGACGCCATTCCTGGCAACAGGGCCGCGGCCGGTTTATCGGTCAGGGCGTCGTCGTTTTCATGTCAGGTGCGCGGGTAACCTCCCGCCCCTGGCCAGTGAGGAGGTGCACATGGAACATTCACCACTGCCGATCATCGATCTCGCCGCCCTCGATGGCGCCCCCGAGACCCGTCGCCAGATGCTGGCCACCCTTGGCCGGGCGGCCCGCGAGGTGGGCTTTTTCTATCTGGTCGGCCATGGCCTGAGCGAGCAAGAGCAGCAGGAAACCCTGGCGCTGGCGGCCCGCTTCTTCGCCCTGCCGCAGCAGGAGAAGCTGGCGGTGCAGATGGTGCACTCCCCCCACTTTCGCGGCTACAACCAGGTGGGGGCCGAGCTCACCCGGGCGCGGCCGGATCTGCGCGAGCAGTTCGACATCATGCATGAAGAGGCCGCCCTCGAGGCCACCAGCCTGCAGCACCCCTGGCAGCGGCTGATCGGCCCCAACCAGTGGCCCGCCGCCCTGCCCGACATGCAGGCGCAGCTGCTGGCGTGGCAGGAGAGGTTGAGCGCCATCAGCCTCACCCTGCTGGCCGCCTTCGCCGAGGTGCTGGAGCAGCCACCCGGGGTGTTTGACGACAGCATTCGCGGCGCCCCCTATCAGCACATGAAGCTCATTCACTACCCGGGGCAAGCCGAGGGTGGCAACGGTCAGGGGGTAGGCGCCCACAAGGATCCCGGCTACCTGACCCTGGTGATGCAGGATCATCACTCCGGGCTCGAGGTGGAGACAGCGAATGGCTGGATCTCGGCGCCGCCCCTGCCGGGCGCCCTGGTGGTCAATATCGGCGAGCTGCTGGAGCTCGCCTCCAACGGCTACCTCAAGGCCACCCTGCACCGGGTGCAGAGCCCGCCGCCCGGGGTATCGCGCCTCTCCTGCGCCTTCTTCATGGCGGCGCGGCTGGACGCCACCGTGCCGCTGCTCACCCTCTCCCCCGCGCTGGCAGCCCAGGCACAGGGGCCGGAGAGCGACCCGACCAACCCGCTCTTTTATCAGGTGGGGGAGAACGTACTCAAAGGGAGGCTGCGCTCCCACCCGGATGTGGCGGCCCGCCACTATGGGGTCACTCCAGATTCGGCCAACCCGCAGATGACAAACGGGCAAACTACAAAGCGCGAACGGCGCGAGCCACAACTCGCCTGACGCTGCCATACCTAATAGACGGGGGGCGCCGCGGCGCCCCCTTCAAACGACACAAGCAGATGACACAAACAGTTGGGCCACAGCCTGGCAATGACGGAGTAACACGATGAAATTCAAGACCATGAGCGTGCACAGCGGCCAGCGGATCGATCCCCAGACCGGCGCCCTCACTACCCCGCTCTACCAGAGCAGCACCTTCAGCTACTTCAACGCCCAGGCGGGCAAGGAGCGCTTCGCAGGTCAGGCCCCCGGCTTCATCTACAGCCGCTTTGGCAACCCCACCACCGCCGAGCTGGAACAGAAGCTGGCAGCACTGGAAGGCGCCGACGAGGCGCTGGTGGTGGCGAGCGGCATGGCGGCGGTGAGCGCCATCATGTATGCCCTGGCCGACAGCGGCGATGAAGTGGCCTATATCGGCCCGCTCTATGGCGGCACCGATGCGTTTCTCAAGCAGACCTTCAGCCGTGCCGGCATCAAGGTCACCGCCTACGAGAGCGATCAGGATCTGCTGGCCAATATCCGCCCGGCCACCAAGGTGGTACTGTTCGAAACCCTGACCAACCCCACCCTCAAGGTGGTGGATCCGCGGGTGGTGGTGGAGGCGGCCCGCAAGGTGGGCGCCATCACTGTGTGTGACAACACCTTCCTCACCCCCTACCTGCTGCGCCCGCTCGAGCTCGGTGTCGACATCGTGATGCACAGCGGCACCAAGTACCTGGGCGGTCACGGCGACATCATCGCCGGGGTGGTGGCAGGCTCACATGCGCTGATGAAGTCGATCCGTACCGTGGCCCTCAAGCACATCGGCTCCCCCATTGGCCCGCAGGAGGCCTACCTGCTGCAGCGCGGGGTCAAGACCCTGCCCCTGCGCATGGATGCCCACCTGCACAATGCCCAGCAGGTGGCTGACTTCCTGGCCGCCCATCCGGCGGTGAAGAAGGTGATCTACCCGGGTCTTGCCAACCATCCTGGCCACGATGCCCTCGGCGCCTTCGCCAGCGGTTTTGGCGGCATGGTGAGCATCGAACTGGAAGGTGGATTTGAGCGCTGCGCCACCCTGCTCGACAACCTGCAGCTGTTCGTGCAGGCGGTGAGCCTGGGGGATCTCGAGAGCCTGGCCTGCCATCCGGCCAGCACCACTCACGCCGCCATGGACGAGGCGAGCCGCCTCGCCGCCGGGGTCAATGACGATCTCATCCGCTTCAGTATCGGGGTGGAAGATGCCGACGACCTGATCGCCGATCTGGCCGCCGCCCTGGCCCTGATCTGACCGTTCACCTTTTTGAGCGCAAAAAACAGCCCGCCCCCTGCTAGGGGGCGGGCTGTTTTGCTTGCGGCCGTTGCCCAATAGGGGCAAACCCGCTTAAGGCGTGGCAGAGAGGCGCTGCACCGGCCAGCCCAGTGCAGCCAGCTCGGGGGCCAGCACCTTGGCATCCCCCACCACCAGGATCACCATGTCGTCGGGATCGAGCCAGCGGCGGGCCAGCTCACGCAGGGTAAAGGGGGAGAGCTGGCTCACCTTCTGCACCTGCTGCTCCACATAATCCTGCGGCCACCCTTTGAGCAGAATGGGTTGCATGTAGGCCACCTCCTGCGGCAGCGTCTCGTAATCCAGCGCCTGGCCATTGAGCACCCGATCCCGCAGGGTGCGCACCTCCAGTCGGGTCGGCCCCAACCGTTGATACTTGTCGAGCTCCTGCAGGATCTGCCGCAGGGCTGCCCCGGTTACCCCGTTGCGCACGCTGCTTTGCAGCAGGAAATAACCCGCATCGGCATTGCCCTCGAAGGTGGAGCCGATAAAGTAGGTGTAACCCAGCTCCTCGCGCAGCCGGATGTTCAGCCGCTCGGCCAGAGAGACATTCATCAGCCGGGTCAGGTACTGCTCGCCGAAGGCATCTTCCGCCATGGCGGGCTGCAGCACCAACTCCCGTACCAGGGCCAGCACCGCCTCGAAATGGGAGGTGAGCCCCTGAACCTCGATGGAGCTGTGCTCCTCACCATGTTCGAATCTGATGGTGGCCCCCAGCTGGCGTGCCCGCTCCTCGATGCTCGCCTCCTGCAGCCGTTCGCTGCCAAGGGAGAGCATGATGTCGGTCAGGGTGGCAACCCCGCCCTTGCCCTCCGGCTCGGCCCGCTCCCCTCCCGGCCAGTTGATGCTCATGGCAAAGGCCGGTACCTCGTCGTTGTAGTGACCGAGCAGAGAGACCCGCTCACCCAGCTTCGCATGCCACAGGGTCGGCATGGGCACCGGCAAGGCACCGCCGCTGGCCGGCTCCTGGCGCCGATCCAGGGTCTCCTTGATGGGTCTGGGTGCCAGGGCCGGCGTCGGCCGGGCCAGCGGCAAGGGGGGCGGCTCGACGAAGTTGGGGTTGCCAGCCTGCCATTCGGGATGGTCGGCCGGCACCACGCTCAGCACCACCCTGGGCTTGTTCAACACATAGCGCGTCAGTGCCCGCTGCAGATCGGCCGGCGTCACCCGGGCAAGGCGTTTGAGGTTGCGATACTGGAAGTTGGGATCCTGATACAGGGTATACCCTGTGCCCAGCAGCTCCGCCTTGCCGGCCACGCTGTCCAACGGCCAAATCCGTTTGGCACGCAGGGCATTGACCGAGTGCGCCAGCTGCTCGCGGGAGACCCCGTCGCTGGCGAGCTGGCCGATGACCCGGTCGATCTCCGCCTTGACGACGCCAAGCTCGGCCCCCCTGGCCAGATTGGGGATGGCCTGGATCATCAACTTGCATGCCAGCACATTGCATTCATGGCTGGCAAAGACGGAGACCAGTCTGCCGCTTTGCTGCAGCTCTCGCTGTAGCAGGCCACTGGCCGAGCCCCCCAGCTGATCCGCCAGCAGATCGAGGGCCTCGACCCCGGGATCATTGGCAGAGACGGTCGGATAGGCCAGCACCAGCATGGGTTCGGCCACCCGATCGGTCAGGGTGCGATAACGGCTCTTTTTCAGCGTCACCGGACGCACCACCGGCCGAGTCTGGGCCGGTGCGGCGGGCAAGGCCCCGAAATAGCGCTCGACCCAGGCCAGTGTCTGGGCCGACTGGATGTCGCCACCGATCACCAGAGTGGCGTTGTTGGGCCCATACCAGCGCAGAAAGAATTGGCGCACGTCCTCCAGGGTGAGGCGATCCAGATCCGCCGCCCGGCCAAACGGCGTGTTGAAGTAGGGGTGGTTGGGCGGGTACAGCGTGCGATTAAGCACCTCATAGAAGAGACCATAGGGTTGATCTTCAATCAGGTTGGCGCGCTCGTTCTTGATGATGTCGCGCTGCACATCCAGTTTCTGCTGATAGAGGGTATCGAGCAGAAAGCCCATGCGATCGGCCTCCAGCCAGAGCACCTTCTCAAGCTCATTGGCCGGCAACGTCTGGAAATAGCGGGTCTGATCCTCCTGGGTCCAGCCGTTCACATCCTTCGACCCCATCTGCTGCAGCAGGCGGTTATGCCCCTCCTCTCCCACGTGAGCCGACCCCTGAAACATCATGTGCTCGAACAGGTGAGCCAATCCGGATTGGCCCGGCGCCTCTTCTTCCAGCCCCACCCGGTAGTGGACCGCCACGTGCACCAGGGGATCGGAGTGATCCTGGGTCAGGATCACCGTCAGGCCATTGTCGAGCCGATATTGCTGATAGGGCACGATCAAGGGATCGGCCACTTTTTTCTGCTCCTTGACCAGCACCGGGCCAGCCAAGGCCAATACACTGAAGAAATAGAGCAAACTCCACACGACTCTCATGTAATTTCCCAATTCTCGAACCTGAACATTATTATGGGTCACCGCTGCTGCCCTTCATCGGTCTCGCAGCAAGGGGAAACGGCGACGGCACGCCATGGGCGTGATGCGCACGATTGAGCATATGAATACCTGATTACCCATGATTAGCAGTCACCCCGAACTATACTGATCTTATGCACAGTTATCGAGGAGCGAGATCATGGCCAAAAGCAAAGTCCAATTCCAGAAAGGCTACAGCCTGTTTGAGCTTCTCAAGGACTATGGCACTGAAGCTCAGTGCGAAAACGCGTTGTTCACTTGGCGTTTTCCTCACGGCTTTGTCTGCCCTGAATGTGCCAACAAGACCTGTTGTCACCTGAAAAGTCGGCCACGCGTGCTGCAATGCAATCACTGCCATCACCAGATGT
>NZ_NEVB01000121.1:0-5321 GCF_002259925.1 Aeromonas sp. A35_P
GGCCCATCTAAAGTGTCAGTCATATTGAAAGAAGGGGTAGAAGATATTTTTCCTGTCCCATCGTTAAAATAAATTTTATTATTAAACTTATCTACAACGTTCGTCATACCATAGTACGCAGTCCTTCCTGTCATCAAGTCAACATAGCCATCTCCATTAAAATCAGCCCATAATAAATCAGCATTATCCAAATAGCGACCACCCTCTCCATTAGTGCCGTGGGTAATTCCAGTCACCTTTTGATTAAACGTCATCACTCCGCCGGCATTGTTTAACAATGAATAGAAATCTTGCGGATATAATGACGCATTAAGGTTACTACTAAAAGTTAAGTCCACGTAGCCATCATTATTAAGGTCAACAACGGATACTTGAGGGCCAACCTTTACTCCACTTAGTTGTGAGATACCAAAATAATTTGTATTAGCAGACCATATTCCCGCACTGTTTTCTAACACTTGCAAGGTAGCATTCATTCCAGTCCAGTCATCGCCATAAACAATATCTGCGTATCCATCTCCCATTCTATCCCACGCAACAATAGAGCCATCAGACGCACGGCCACCGGGTGGATTAAAGTCAAGTAACTTTAGAGAGGCTCCACTAGCATCAGAGAACCATCCGCGAATAGGGTTATCCCCATACTGGGCAACAAACAGGTCTGACTTACCATCGCGCAATGCATCTACTAGCACCGAGTTACCTAAATAATACGCCTTCTGACCAGCAATCCCCTCAGGTATAGCTCCAGGGATCAGCTTTGAATTAACTGGGGTGGATCCTATACTGGTAGTACTAATCACTGTATGCGAAAACTGGAACTGATATCCCCCATTCTCAGAAATGGCCATGGATGAGCCAATCAAATCCGTGGCGTCTTCACCTTGACCTACTGCAGAAATACTACTGACTAACTCCCTCACTTTAATCATATCTCGAGCACTGATAAAGATCTCATTGGTCTTGCTCAGGTTCGATAGGTTACCAGCGGTATCCCACTGAATTGTGCCAAGGTGATAAGCATTGTTGGCTGCAAAGCCGTTGTAAGCCAAACTCCAGCTGCCGTCGCTCGCAACGCTCCCCGTCATTAGCAAGCGGTCAATACCCGCCTGATAGACCCCATCCCCATTGACATCGTGGACCAGGGCAATCCCCGCACCGGCCTCACCGCCATTGCCTGTAAAGGTAATGTTGGTGGCAGTGGTCCTATTATCACCAATCACACCGGTATCATCGGTGCTCACCAAGATCGGTGCCTTGCTGATTGCATTGGGAGCACTCAAGTCCACCACCACCTGACTATCGGCGTAGGTGTAGTTACTGGCCTGGTCAGTCATCCGGAATTGCACGGTAATGGTGCCACTTAGCCCGGCATCATCAGCAATACTATAGCTCCAGGCGGTGCCAGACAGGGTCACCGTCTGCCAAGTGGCGCCGTTGTCCAGCGATAGCTGGAAGGTCTCGCCTGCTGGCACAGTGGCAGCCAGGTTGCCACTTAGTGTAAAGCTGGTGTCTCTGGTGATCAGGTCTGCATTTTCTGAACCCTGAAGCGTATTACCACTGGCAGTAGCCCCAGTATCCGTGCTGACGGCCATAGTAGTGGCAAAGACAGGATTGACAGTATCCAGCACCAGAATAAAGACCGCCGCACTGACCGCACTAAAGTTACCTATGGCATCCATCCTGCGCAAAACATAGTTGTAGGTCGTGTTGGGACTGCCAATCAGGCCTGTGTCCTGATAGCGCCAAGTACTGCCACTGACCGTGGCCTCACCGATAAAGGCATCAGCCCCCGGCTCAGGTTGTCCGTTTATATAGCGATAGACGAACAGTTTCTCACCGGCCTGCAGCGCAGTGGACAATTCACCCACCAATTCTGGCGAGGTGTCATTGGTGTGACCACCGCTCCCAACATCACCGCTATAACCTTGCCCATGCAATGGGTCAACGACCACATCGTAGTTATCCACCGCATGGGTGATGGTAGCATCCAACGCGGGTGCAGACTGGTCTATGGTCAGCGTCAATGGGGCTGACAAGGGGCCAATATTGCCCGCCATATCTTCTATCGCGAAGGTATAGCTGTAAGTCTTACCATCGACCAGCGTGCCGGAAGTATCAGTGTAAGACCACGCTAACGGATTGCTACCATCAACGGTTGCAACTCCAATCAAGAGCCCATCACGATATACCAGCAGACTTGAATAAGCCTCCATCGCCTTATCCAGGGTGCCATGAATGGTCGGAGAGGTGTCATCCGTGATACTGCCACTGGGATTGCTGCCCTGAATAAAACCCACATCGTCGTCAAAATGGGTCGGTGTCAGAACATGGTCCGGCGCTACCCCATCGATATACTGAAACTTATCTTCAGCCAGACTGTTTACCGCATTCGGGTCAAAGATGTTGCCAGCATAATCCTTGATGATGGCCCCGTTGAGGGTCAATGCCCCCGCTTGTACCTGCGCCCCTTGGGTGGTGATATAGTCCAATACACCGGCGGTCACCACATACTTGAACACCAGCAAACCGGCCCCAGGGTTGGAGAGGGTGGTATCGTATTCCGCAAACACCTGGGTCGGGAAGATATTGGTCGGGTAGTCGTTCGGGTTCAGTGACAAGGCCACTCTAGGCGCCCCACCACTGACGTCGATGGTCACACCTTCATCAAAGCTCAGGCTCAGATAAAGGGCATCGCCCACTTTGTAAATACCGATCTCCTGGCCGGTGGCAGCTTCATACGCCTTCTCATTGGCAGTTTCGTGACGACTGGGGTCATCAGCCCCGATTTCACCATTGATATCCTTGATGTAATCGGTCAAATCCCCCGTGCTACGCCACTGCAGAGTGCCCGTCGGAGCCACCGCATCAATCTTCTGCGTCCTCTCGTCCACCCATCCATCATGGCTCAGGACCGCGTGGTTACCGTTTATATCGGTGATCGTCGCCCCCATGGGCAAAGTAATGCCATTTGCAGAGACGGAAATGTTATCCATATCCATGAGGCCCTGCTGCACCGTCCAGGAGAACACCAAGGTATTAGACCCAGAACCAGACAAGTAATTTGCTGTCACCGTGACAGGAGAACCATTATCACCAACCAAGAGATTCAAGGTCGGATTGCCATTGACCAGCACCGCATCATCGAAACGCACCGCCACGGTGACGGTGTCACCTGCCACATAGTAGGTTTGACCATCCAGACCATGGGTCGGAACTGAGGTAATGTCCAAGTTGATGATGGTAGGGGCGACCACGTCCACAGCATAGGCCTGTGCTGCGTAGGTGGTGCCCACATTGCCCGAACTATCGACCGTAGTTGCAGTGACAACCAGCTTCAGGTCTGCATCGCTCAGGAACGCACTGGATGGGGCAATGGCAATCGCCCAATTCCCTGCAGCATCGACCGTCCCACTTGCCGTGACCGTCGTTGTGCCATCACTGAGTTCAAGGGTAACGGTGTCGCCTGCCTTAAATTCACCCACCACCTTACCGGTCACCGTGATACTGGCGCTAGCGGCTTCCGTTGAGGTGATCAGGTTGTCGCCAGTAATGGGGTCTATAGTGACCGACAAAACCGGTGGGACCACATCCGCCACAAATGGCCGCTCCGCAACCACATTACCGGTGTTGCCCGCAACGTCCGTTGTACTCAAAGAGGCAGAGACAATGGCATCACCACTCACCGCATCGGCAATGAGATCGGCCCCCTGCACAACTGGGCCAGTAGACCAGGTCATGTCTGGCAACACAGTGGCATAATAGACGTTACCACCGATGGTTAACGTCACCACATCACCAACCTTGGCATCGCCGCCCGCTTTCCCCGTGATGGTCAAGTCGGTACGAGTGCTCTCCTGCACATTGATGATGTTATCGGCGGTGATCACATCGATGGTCAAGGTCGGCGCGGGCGGTGTGATATCCACTCCGTAACTCTTGGTCGCACTCACCGTGACACTATTACCAGCCGCATCGCTGGCAGATACCGAGACACCAATATTAGGTGCACCACTGGTATAAGCGTTAAGCAACTCACTGCCCGGCACAGCAATGCTAAAGGTATTACCTGCCACAACTGTGCCAGTATAGGGCTTGCCGTTAACGCTCAGGGTCACGGTATCGCCGATACTCACTTCCGTCACCGATCCACTGATGTAGACGTCCTGACCCGCCTCTGTCGAGTTGATCGTGTTATCTGCCGTGACGTCATTCAGGGTGATCACAGGGCTAGGTGGCAATACATCGACGGTGTAAGAGCCAGCGGTGCTGCCCGTACCAACGTTACCAACGGCACTTACACTGCTTACCGTCGCCTCTATTACTCCCGACAGGCCACCACTGCTAGCAAAGTCATCCAACATTGCAGCACCAGTTACCGTGATGCTGAAATTGCCGTTATCACTGCTTAGTTGATAGTCATAACCGATGCCATTAACAGTTGCCGTAACCACATCGCCGGCCTTGGTACCACTGGTCGTGCCTACAATCGACACAGACCCGGCAGCTTCGGCCGCGTTAACGATATTATCATCAGCAATACTGGTGATCTGGATCTGTGGTGTGGGAATGGCCATATCAATGGTATAGCCCTGCAAGGCATTGGCATTAACTGCATTGCCTGCAGAATCAACCGAAGTCACCATGGCTCCAATCGGCGCACCACCATGTGCAACCAATTCGGTACCGGGCACACTCACAGCCCAAATCAGCCCAGCCCCCACTGTGGTGGGGTAGTTCACACCATTGACGGTGACCAAGATGGCGTCACCAACCTTGGCATCCCCCCCGACGGTGCCGCTGATGCTAACGGCGGTGGACTGGCTTTCAGCCACATTCAGTACGTTATCATCGGCAATCGCAGTAATTGTGATGGTTGGCTCAATCGGTGCAGGTAGGACCTTTACGCTGATCGTGTAAGTGTTGGATGCACCATGGCTGTCCACTACGGTGTACTGGAAGCTATCGTCACCTGCAAAATTAGCCGTCGGTGTGTATGCATATTGCCCAGTTGCTGCGTCGATGATGGTCAATGTACCGTGCGATGGCGCCCCAGATATGAGGTAACTGACCGCATCACCATCAGCATCTTGCGCTTGGGGCAGGGTACCAGTAAACGCAGAGTCTTCATTTACCGATATGGCCGCATCAATGGCTGTTGGTGCACTATTGATACCGGTCACCGTGATGGTCAGGGTGTTGGTTGCCGTTGCACCATGCTCATCGGTCACCGTGTAGTTGATGGTGACCGCATTGGGCACTCCCGCCGCCAGCGCCGCGTTGGCCGGGTCTTGAGTCGGGTCGTAGCTCCAGCTGCCGTC